>CAWUII010000040.1:0-24814 GCA_963922575.1 uncultured Opitutia bacterium | reverse complement strand
TCAGTTGAAAGAACGTTTTCGTCGATGAACATCAAAAATGTAGTTGTTCTTGATGGAACGCAAAAAAGGGTCGTGTCGTTATGCTTATAAAAAAACTGTGTTGAAGGCTGATGGGGTTCTTATTTAGTGATTTGAAAAGACCTACAAATAACTATAAGAATAACGAAATGAGTTCTCATCAAAACTTCATCCCACATAAGTAAAGCCCTGCACCTGCTGCAGGGCTTTTGTCTTTATTCTTACTTCTCGAATCACTTGCTCGGAATGATGATGCCAAGGGCTTCGAGTTGTTGCGGGTCGTCCTGCAGTGCAATTCGAGCGACGGCTTTGAGTTCGCTTACCCATTCGTTAAGCGCATTCATTGCCTGGTATTTTGCACTGGTGGATGACTGGGCATCACCCATTTCTTTTCTCTGTTCAGCCATGGCTTTGGCAACTTTGTCGACGAGTTCCCTGCCGCGCTCAAGGGCAAACTTATCGATACCAAAACGGTTCAGTGCTTCGATGACTTCATCCTGATTAAGCGCATTTTCGTAGAAGATGCGTGCTTGTGTAAGCCAATCACTAATGGTCTTTTTTCGCTCTCCCTGTAATTGCAGGGACTTGCCAAGAGCCGGATCTTTTTTGAGCGCAAGACGGGCCAGTTTGACGTGTTGCATGTATAGAGAGCGCCCTTCCTCATAGTTTTTGTACATGGCATCCGTGGCATTATACTGATCACCATATTCTCTCTTTTGTCTGGCAATTAGTGATTCTACTTCATTCAACAGAATTTTACCCTGATTCAGTTTTTCAGGATCATATCCGAATTTTGTTAATGATTCGGATACAGACGGCGCTTTCAGCGAATTGCTGATAATCAGACGAGCTGCATTTAGCTGACTGGATTCAGATTTAGTATTTTTCTGACTCATTGCATTCCTTTTTTTTTTTTGGGATTATAGAAAAAAGTGCCTTTTTAGCAGGCTTCCGCAGCCATGGACACTTTTGAAATGGTACAAATTGATTCTGATATGCGGAAAAATGGTTCCGACGTGCGGAAAAGTCGTTGAATGGTGCGGAAAAGTCATTGAATGATGCGGAAAAGTCATTGAATGGTGCGGAAAAGTTGTTGAACGATGCGGAAAAATGATCCTCTGAAGGAGAAAAATGATTCCGGAATGCGGATGTGTAATTGAATCGACTGTCAGACCAGCTTTCCATAATTAATACTTATTAATATAATAAAAAAAACTAATAAATCAAGGCGGAAATGCTTTATGGTACACAATTTTTGTCTGCCCTGAGTCGGTTCAAGTGCACACTTGCATTTTGATGTGCCCTGAGAAACCTGGACACGCGATTCTCTTAGAAAGAGAGGATCCATTAATGAAAAAGCAACGCTACACAGCAGAGTTCAGGAACGAGGCAGTTAAGATGATAATAATCGACGGGGTCACCGTAAAGGAGGTGTCCGAACAACTGGGAGTTTAGGCGAAGGTACTGTATGTCTGAAGCATCTGGATAAGTTGGAGGCTGAAGCTCCGGAAGGTGTGCAGAGTCCAAAGGTAATGGCTGCTGAGTTGGCGGATCTGCGTAAGCAGTTAGCCAAGCAGAAGCTGGAGGCCGTACTTTGCCTCAGAGCAAGTGTTGAAGCGTATCGATGAGTGGGCAAAGAAGGAAGGTCTCATAATTAAAATCTGGAAGGAAAACGAAATTGGGATATAACCAGACAGTGGTATTCAACTCCGTTACGCGCTTCGCGCTTAACTCCATCGATACATCTAGACGTTAGACAAAGGATTTGACGAGCCTGACTTGTTCAACATATTGGACAACATGAATGCTATTACCTATTCATACGCAAGAGAGAACCTCGCACGTACAATCACTGAAGTCTGCGAGAGTCACTCACCTGTAATCATCACTAAGAAAGGCACCGATGCTGTTGTTATGATGGCTCTGGAAGATTTTGAATCGATGCAAGAGACCACTTATCTTCTTCGTAGTCCCAAGAATGCTCGAAGACTACTAGAATCGATCCAGCAACTCGAAGAAAAAAAAGGAACGGAAAGAGAATTGTCTGAATGAAGAAGATATTTTCTGACCGAGCTTGGGAAGATTACCTACACTGGCAGAAGAACGACAAACGTATGCTCAAAAAAGTGAATGATCTAATTAAGGATATCGACAGAAGTCAGTATGAAGGAATCGGTAAACCGGAACAATTGAAGCACACATTATCTGGATTCTGGTCACGTAGGATCAATGAAGAGCATAGACTGGTTTATAAAGTCACCGAAGACGGAATTCACATTGCACAAATTCGATACCACTACTGAGTCAAACCAGTCGGAGTGAGCAACGACTGAAGCTGCACTCATCCTCTAACGTTTTGTAAGAAAAATGAAATCCCTCTTGCTTAAAATATTGGCGAAGATTCTACCTAGTTGCATCACAGTAGGAAGTAAAAAGCTCTCCGGTTGGGACAAATACAGAATGCGTCAGGGGAACTTTCGAATCTTATATCAAGTCCTCCATGAAGAGCTTGTCATAAACGTGGTCAAAGTCGGACGCCGTCGCTGACAGCTACAAAAATTAGTGTGAACCGGGCGGCGCAGGCTAACTCATTTGATTCGCCAGTTGCTCGAGTCGCTTTTCAGAAACTTTACAAGCAGTGCCCAGCTCCTGCGCAAAGACGGACACCTTAAATTCTTCCAGCATCATGTGGTAGTGTTTAACCTGCCTGAGTTGGCTTGGAGTCCTGGCTGATTGTTTTAGTTCTGTGAGCTTTTGTTCAAAAGGTTCAATTCGCTTCGATTTTTCCATGTCGCGCTGGACGCTTTCCTTTGCGCGTTCGGCACGCAGGTACATTGCTTTGAGAAAGCGTGTGAGGTGCGGCAATTCGTCGAAGGTATATTTCTCAAGCAAATCGGGCGGGGCGATTGATTCAATCTGTGCCCGCATTCCCGGATAAGTAATTGCCGTGCGTGTTTTTTTCTGTTCGAGCAGCAGACAGATCTGCTGGCGGGCTTCCAGCAAGTCTTTGAGTCGATCCAGAAAGGTCGGAACAATCGTCCGCATTTCTTCCTTTGCTCGATGAAGCGTCTTCTCAAAGACAGCTTTTCGGAGTGGCAGAGGTGATTCGCACCGGAAAAGATGATAACGAATCTGCTCCCAGGCAGCTTTCTGGACCGTTTCCGAGTTGCCCAGAGTCAGCAGCAATGCGCCGATCTTTTTAACCGCTTTGAGATCGCGCTGCATCCAGGCGAGATCACGTCCCATTGCGGTTTCGCAAAGCACGGGAAATCCTTTTTGCGTGGCGGTCAGTGCGCTGGTTTTATCGTTTAAGAGACGCAGGTGAACCATGTTGTTGTCATCCGGTACGAGTGCCGGAAATGCTTTGAGCGGAAGCTCTGCAGTGCTTGTCAAATCAATGACTTCGGGCGGGTCTTCAAAATGCCAGCCTTGCAGATTTTCCTGCTCGATGCGAGCAGTTGCCTGTTGCCAGGCGGGAATTGCATTTAAGCCATTTTTGTTGAAACTGTCTTCGGCTTTGAATTCGATGGATTGGCGTAGTTTCGCCAGGTCGCGGCCACTGTGAAGTTGTCCGCCTTCGCTAGTATTCACCTGAATACGCACTCTTAGGCGGTCAGGTATGTCGGCAATGGACCAGATGTTTTCGGCGATGGAAATTCCATATTCAGCGCGCAGCGTTTCTGCAAGTTGCTGACAAAGCGTGCGTTCCGAGGGTTTAAATTTTTTGCAAAGATCAGCAGCGCGCTCTTTCAATGGGTGCAGGCGCGTACGAATCGATTTAGGTAGTGCGCGAAGCAGGCACTCGATGGTTTCTTCCAGATGTCCGGGGATTGCCCAGTCGAGAGTGTTTTGCTGGATCGCACCGAGATGGTTGATTGGGACGTGTAGTGTAATTCCGTCGGTTTCAATGCCCGGCGCATTTTGATACGTTAACGGAAACTCAATGCCACCGAGAGTGATTGATTGGGGAAATGCTCTGGCTGAAGACTTGTTGCCTGACTCAGGCAACAAGTCTTCCAGAGTTGCTTTCAAAAAGTCCAGACTGCCCCTGTGTTTTTCTTTGGTAAAGCGACGCAGTTCAGCATAAGAGCCAATTGCCTGGAGGCGGTCGCGATAAAAACGAAACAGGCGTTCTTCTGCTTCGAGCGTGGAACCGATGCGTAGCCGGGCTAGTTCGGAGGCGAGTTGTTGGCCAAGCTGGATATTATGTTTCAGGAAATCCGGCCGCTCGCGTATGCCTTGCTCAATGAGGCCGTTGCGGATAAAGATATCAGTTGCTTCATCCGGATCGATTTTGGTGAGCCCTACCGGGCCGCAATTCAGTTCCATGCCGAATAGCAGCTTGCGTTGTTTGCAGAGCGCGGCGGCTGATCGGATGCTCCAGAAGGGTTCGGAGTGTTTGAGCTTTAACAGATCACCGGCCAGTTCCTCAATCCACTGAACATCAACTTTGGCTGCGGTGCGGGCAAACAGGCGACTGGTTTCCATCCACTCGCCACAGACAATCCACTCGGGTTTCTTTTTCGTACGGTCCTTTGATGGGTTCGGACCGTCTGCTTTTTTGCGTTTTTGCTTTTCGCTTTTGTTGTCGTAAAGTCCGGAGCCGGGAAAGAGTAGTGCGTTGCGGTTGCGTGTTCCGCGATACTGATTGCCGTTTTCGCGGAGGGCAATATTGCTTAGCAGGCCAATGAGGATGGAGCGGTGGATCGCGGCGTAACCTTGTTCGGTCCGATGGAAATCAGTGGTTTCAGACGAGGATGGAGGGGATTCAATTTTCAGATCTTTGAGGGCCCTTCTTAACTGTTCGTGGATATCGCGCCACTCGCGGATGCGCTGATAAGAAATGAAATGCTGTTTGCAGAATTTACGTAATTTGCTCTGTGACAGTTCCTCCATCTCGTTGTGATAGGCTTTCCAGATATTCAGTAAGGTCAGGAAGTCCGACTCTTTGTGGATAAAACGGTGATGCATGGCATCTGCCTCCTTGGCCTGCTCTGCCGGCCGTTCGCGCGGGTCCTGGATGGAGAGTCCGGCCGCAATGATCAGCACGTCGTCGAGCGCGTTTTCCTGTCTGGCCTGCAGCAACATACGCGCGATTGGCGGATCGATAGGCAATCGCGCGAGTTGCTTTCCGAGTTGGGTTAGTTCGAACGTATTGTTTCCACCTTTGCGAACAGCGCCCAGTTCTCCCAGGAGTCGGTATCCGCCGCGTATGGCATTCTCAGTCGGTGGATCGATAAATGGGAAATCGTTAATATTGCCAAGCCGGAAGGCCAGCATACGCAGAATGACCGAAGCGAGATTGGAGCGATGTATTTCCGGAGTTGTAAATCGGGGACGGCCTAAAAAGTCCTGCTCGGAGTAAAGGCGATAGCAAACACCATTGCTGACGCGTCCGCAGCGGCCCTTGCGCTGGTCAGCACTGGATTGTGCAATCGGCTCAATCGGCAGTCGCTGCGTATGCGAATGTGGACTGTAGCGGCTGATGCGGGCAAGTCCGGTATCGATCACGTAACGGATGTTGGGTACCGTTAGCGACGTTTCTGCGATGTTGGTTGACAGAATAACCCTCTGGCGCTGGCCGGTCCGGAAAATGGCTTGCTGGTCAGTATTACTGAGACGACCGTAAAGCGTGAGAATTTCAAGTGTATGCGGAGCAACGCTCTCCAGCAGGTTGCAAAGTTCATGAATATCCCGTTCGCTCGGCAGGAAGATCAGGATGTCACCGGCACTCTGCTGGTGAGTGATTTCCCGGACCAGTTCGGCAGCCGCTTCCAGGCAGGTGAGTCCGTTTTCCGCTTCTAAAAAGGATTCAATGGGGCGGTAGTGGACTGCTACCGGGTACATGCGACCAGAGACTTCGATAATCGGAGCATTCGAAAAAGCTTCCGAGAAGCGTTGAGTGTTGATGGTCGCCGAAGTGATGATGATTTTCAGGTCAGGGCGTTTTTTCGAGAGTTGCCGCAAGTGACCCAGGATAAAATCGATGTTGAGGCTACGTTCATGAGCTTCATCAATGATAATGGCTTCGTAGGCTTTGAGCATGGGGTCCTCCTGAATCTCGTTTAGCAGGATGCCATCGGTCATTACTTTTATTGCGGTGTTGCCCTGCGTCTTGTCGGTAAAGCGGATCTTGGCGCCGACCTCTTTGCCAAAGGTCACGCCAAGCTCCTCGGCGATGCGCTGGGCGACCGACAATGCTGCGACGCGACGTGGCTGGGTGCAGCCGATAATACCGTTTTGCCCGTACCCTGCATCCAGCAGAAACTTGGGTAACTGTGTCGTTTTTCCGGATCCGGTTTCCCCGGCGACAATGAGAACCGGATGCTCTTTAAGCTCACGAACAATTTCTTCCCGTCGTGCATGGATCGGAAGTTGTCCGCTGTAGGTAGGTTTTGGGAGCGTTTTGATAGCTTTACTCTAGATACGAAGAAGCCCCAGTTTTGCAACTGAGGCTTCTTCTGAAAAGAGATGGTTGTAACGAAACTATGCCTTAGTCACCAGACCGGCTTTGATCGCCTTTACAGAAACCCACATGCGTTTCACCTGACCACTCTGAAGGAGGACGCGGATTCGCTGGACGTTTGGTTTGAACTTCCGACGGGTGTTTTTCACCAAGCTGGTTCCGATCCCACCACTTTTCTTAGTGAGACCTTTTCGAATGATACGGCCACCCTTGACAGGTCGCTTTCCGGTAATTGCACAAATACGAGACATAGGATGCTTTGGTTAAAGTAAAACATGTGAAAGAAACAGCTTTGAGAAATCAATCAAGTTTTTTTTAAAGTTTAATTATTGTAATCAACAAAAAGTTATTAAATAAGAGAAGCTCACATTTATCATTTAATCCCCTAACCCAATTAAAATGAATAAGAATACACTCTTCCTAAAACTTTTCTCAATAGGAATACTACTAATCACACCTTTTTTTGCGCAAGCAAATGATTCTGAATCGGTAGATGCTCCGAAACCATCCCGCAATCTGATTGCTGAATGGACAGCGCTCTACGAAACGAAGACTCGCGAAGCCGGACGTCAGATTTTTGACGATGCGATCCAGGAAACTTTTCCACTCATAGCAGAAGATTCGGAGCAAGCGGCTCATCTGCTTTTCAAAGCTGCAGAGCTTTGTCGCGACATGAATGAGGTGAGATATGCGATCACCCTTTTTGAACTGGCGATCGAATTAAGACCGGAAGATCCGCATTATCGACGGGTCTATGGTGACTACCTGATCGGCTATCGTGGGCTTGAGGAGCAAGCGTGGGCGCAGTTATACAAAGCCAGAGAACTGGCAAATAAGTATCCCGAAAAGGTGAATGACCAATTTACCCAAACGCTTAACCGCTCCATTCATATTTTTCGGCGGGATACCAGAGATGGAGTTATTACGTTTGAGCGGAACCGCTCGGATGGCGCATTGATTTACGAAGATGAAAATATCACGGTTACCGGTGGATTAGAAACGAGATATGGAAAGGTAGCGAAAGACCCTTTGGCCCTAAGTACGAATTACTACAGGGCGCTTGGTTTTTTTAATAACCCGGATCCGGCTGGTTATCTAGTTGATTTGCCGGATGATAACATCAATGCACTCGATAGAAAAATAGACCGACAACTTGAATTCTCGGAAACACTTGCCAGTTTTCTTTTCAGAACACCAAATGCTAATCTTCCTGTTGTTCGCTTAAGCTATTTTAACTCATATATATTTGAAAGTTCGCTTAATTTCGATGGGCTGGATGATCCCTTTGATCGTGTAGTTGATAATCTATCTCTGGAATTGGAAAAAACGATTGTACTGAAGAACGATTTGTTTCTTGAAGGCGATATTGCACTTGATTACGTAAATGTGCAAAATAGCAGCCAACTGTATGATTTTGAAGATCATCACCTTTATTTGACAGGCGCTCTGAATCTAAGGCAAGAGTGGGGAACTTCCGATGGTGTTATAAGTTTAAATGTTGGAAGTTCTTACAGTAGAGATTTATACGATTTTGAAGCCTATCCAATCCATCAGCAGTTAATCAGTCTGCGTAACTTCAGCTTTCTTGAAAACCCTTCAAAAAATGAGTCACGGGCTCGTTTCAGAGGTCGTCGTACCAGCAGTCAGGAAATTGGGCTTATCCGATCCGAATTACGAGAGGGGTCACCGGATGCAAAAACACAGGATTGGCGCTTTTTTGTATCCAATCAGGAGCTTGGCTTAGTCGACGGTAAATGGGATATCTACACCACCTACACTTATCGCGAGCGCAATCTAATTGATGTCCGTGAAGGCGAAGGCTCTTATTCGCTGCATCAGTTTAGTGTCCAGCCAATCTGGGTGCCAATTTTTGATCTGTACGAAAATGATTTTGTCGATGGCTGGGAATTTGTAACCGTTGGTTTCCCAATTGAGATTAACAAAGATGATGGTCCATTTGATAATGCTACCGGCGGCATCACTTTGAACGGACAATATGTTGTCTCTCAGGCAAAACTGACGCTCGGGATTACTGCCGGAGTTGAGTATGCTCATTACACAGAAGTCGATGGAGAAGACTTCGGTGGATTTATCCGGCTCTCGATCTTTTAGTACAAATCGGAAAACGCCTAACATAGGTAGCGCGCCCGCGCTGCACAATCTAGAGCGTTTAAATGTCCGTGCGTTGCCGGAGGCACACGCGCTGCCGTCAGAAAATGCATTCCCAAATATTTCTGTCATTCGAAGTTCGAAGTTCAACGCAGTCCCCAAAGCACTTGGAAGCGCTGCCCCATGTGTGTGGGGTGGATGAGCTCCATCAACGTTTGCTTTTCTGTGCTAAATCCGCCTGCAGTATTTCGAACAATTGTTTCGGCAGCGGATTGGGCACGTTTCACAAAAAAAGCCTCCTGTGATTCCAGAGTGACTTGTTCGAGGTCGGCCCGTTGGAATAGGTCGACCAGTGGATCCCAGCAAATGTCGCAGGTGATGTCCTTTTCTCCGGGTGCATCCAGCAGGTCATTTTCCTGTTGATGTTGCTGGTAGGTGCGCGCGGTTCCAGCCGGACAATCTGTAACCAGCGTTTGCCAGGACTTTCCATAGTCAAAGAGCAGGATCAATCCGGTCCAGTTCTGAGCCATCAGCTGACTGATAGCAGCTTCTGCAAGTAGCGGGAGATCAATCTGATACCCTTCAGGTGCTTGTTCCGGTAATCGGTCGGTGATTGCAGCTACTTCATGGCTTAGGTCATCAAGAAGTATTTCTTTGGTGTCTGAACGCGTGTCCATTTTGACACCGCGTTCGCGCCATTTCCCACTTTGAAAAACAAGCCGGTGAAAGGGGAGGGCATCGAGCCATTCATTCGCAAAGATAACAACCGGACCGTCTGCTTGGATTGTTTCTCCGTGTCGAATTACGCGACTGTCAGCAAACGGATGACTTTTCAGATGGCTGAGTAACTCAGTGCCTGGCTCGGCAGCGATTTCAACAAAAGTAGAATTTGTAGCAATCGTTTCACCCAGTAAGTCAAAAGCAGCAGCTGTAATCAGTTGAGCAAATGTCTTACCAAGGCTTTCCGCAGTGTAAAAGTCCGTGTTTTTGTTGCGTCCAACACGCTGTTTTTCGCGTTTGTAGTAGCCACAGTCGTCTGCATACAAAGCCAGATCGATATAGTCGCGATAGCTGATTGGGCCGTTTGAGCAGGCTTCCTTTATCTGATGCAGCAATTTTTCTTTAACGGCGCTCATAAAGTTTGATCAATTGAGTCATATTGAAACAGGGAAGATTCTTAAGTTTAACGAGAGCTATCCGAATGGAAATACGGATTATGCCTTCGATGTTTATCTGATATTTTCGACCATGTCCTGATCCCACCCCCAGTAAATTCAACGTTGGACGTTCGACGTTCGACGTTTAATTTTTAGACTCCGCACCTTGTTCTCGAGCGATCAACATGTAGATCGATGGCAGAAAGAGTAGGGTGAACAAGGTGCCGATTGTCATGCCGCCGACGAGTACCAGGCCTATGGAGTTTCTGGCTTCGGCGCCAGCACCGGTAACCAGGGTCAAGGGGAAGTGGCCGGCGACGGTGGCCACGCTGGTCATGAGAATCGGGCGCAGACGCACTTCGCAGGCTTCCTGGATGGCTTCCAGCTTGGCCTTGCCTTCGCGCTGAAGATGATTGGCAAATTCAACGATCAGGATGCCGTTTTTAGCCACGAGACCGATCAGTGTAACCAGTCCTACCTGCGAGTAGATGTTCATGGTCGTCGTCCAGCCATCGGTCCAGAAGGGAACCGACGGGCTAAGGATTTTTAGGTACGTGAAGATCAGTGCGCCAAACATCGCCAGGGGTACTGAGCCGAGCAGGATGATGAAGGGGTCGCGGAAACTGTTAAACTGCGCTGCGAGTGCCATGAAAATCAGCACCATCGACAGGCAGAAGGCTGGCAAAAACTTGTTTCCTTCCGTGCGCAACTGACGCGATTCTCCTTCATAATCGATGCGATAGCCATCCGGGAGGATTTCTTTGGCGGTGTCTTCGAGAAATTTTAATCCGTCAGCCAGTGGTCCCATATAAACGCCGCTCATTTTGACTGCGTTAAATTGCTGAAAACGGTTGAGTGACCGGGGCTGTACACTCTCTTTGAGTGTAGCGACTGTGCTGAGTTGGATCAGTTTATTTCCCGGTCCGTTGATGTAGATGTCTTGCAGTTGATCCGGGTTCAAGCGATCCGCTCGCTGGATTTGCGGAATGACCTTATAACTGCGGCCATCAATATTGAAGCGATTGACAAAATTGCCACCGATCAGTGAGCCAAGGTCGGCGCCAATATCTCGTTGGTCAAGGCCGAGCGAAGTAATCATGTCGCGATCCAGTGCAAATTCCGCCTGCGGCTGATCAATCTTGGTATCAATGATGGGTGGAAAAGCAAAACGTCCGCTGGCAAGGGCTTTTTCGTTGATCTGCCGGATATATTTTAAAATTTCCACCGGCTCATCCGTTGAGGCGACGATAAATTCAATGGGGAAGTCACTCCCGCCTGGCAGGGCGGATGGAGTCACCGGAAATATGTTTACTCCAGTGATTTTGCCCAGACCTTCCCGTGCCTGAGGCAGAATGTCGAAAACAGTACGTTCGCGTTGGCCCCAGGGCTCTAAGATCATGCCACTGAAACCGTTGTTTGGAAAGGTCAGCTGAAAGCTGTAAGCGGTTTCCGGAAAGCTAAAGAAGACATCATTTGCATAATCGGTAAACCGAGTAGTTTCTTCGATTGCATAATTTGCCGGAGCATCGACGACTCCGAAAATAACGCCCTGATCTTCAGTTGGTGCCAGTTCCTTCGGTGACAGCAGAAACATCGGCAAACATAAGAGGCTGAGGATTATCCAGCTGGTGTAGATCACCCAGCGTGCTTGCAGGCTGACGCGCAGTATGCGGCCATAAAATTTCTTCAGACGATTGAAGCCGTTATTGACCCTCAAAGCGAAACCTGTGGGTGCGCCGCTTTTCAATATTTTTGAAGAGATCATTGGGCTCAATACCAGAGCGACAATGGTGGATACGACAACTGCGCCCGAAAGCGTAAGCGCAAATTCGCGAAACAGCGATCCGGTCAGTCCTCCCTGGAAGGCAATCGGCAGGTAGGCCGCAACGAGCACAAGCGTAGTGGCAATCACTGGCCCGATAAGCTCGCGTACCCCACGCAGCGCAGCATCAACGGCAGACATTCCTTCTTGCAGGTGTCGTTCTATGTTTTCGACGACGATAATCGCGTCATCGACTACGATGCCGACGGAAAGTACGACCGCGAGCAATGTTAGCAGATTGATGGAAAACCCAAGCAACTGCATAAGGAAAACGGCACCAATAAGAGAAATAGGGATCGCTATGACCGGTACCAGAACGGTGCGGATGCGACCCATAAAAAGGAAAATGACGATGACTACGATCAGCAGTGTTTCCAGAAGCGTTTTGACCACTCCGGAGATCGATTCCTCAATATATACGGTGGAGTCATAGCCAATGTTGGCGTTGATGCCTTCGGGTAATCCTTTTTTGATTTTTTCCAGTTCGGCGCGGACTGCCTTGATGACATCGACCGTATTCGCATTTGGCAGTACAAAGATGCCCATAAAAACTGCCTTCTGACCCGAAAAGCGCACTTCGGCATTGTAATCTTCTCCACCCAGTTCGACTGTGGCGATGTCTTTGATACGTATGATTGTGTCGCCCTGGTTCAGGATCGCCAGTTGCTCGAACTCCTCAACGGTGCTCAAGTCTGTGTTGGTCGTCAGATTCACCGTGACTAGATTGCCTTTAGTCTGACCAACCGCAGAGAGATAATTGTTGGAGGCAAGGGCTTCTCGCACCTGTATCGGATAGATGCCTAGTGAAGCCATACGTGCCGGGTCCAGCCAGATGCGCATGGCAAAGGTGCGCCCTCCGATAATGTCGGCTTCCTGGACGCCTTTTACCGAGCTGAGGCGCGGTTGGACAACACGAACCAGATAATCGGTGATTTCGTTGGCTTGGAGTATTGTCGAAGTAAAGGAAAGATAGGCAGAGGCACGTTCGCTCTCTGCGGATTCAACGGTGATGATCGGTACTTCCGATTCCGGTGGAAGATCGTTGCGGACTTCATCGACTTTGGCGCTGATTTCAGTGAGTGCTTTGGTCGAGTCGTAGTTGAGCTCCAGTCGGGCGGTTATTGTCGAAAGTCCCAACGCACTCTGAGAGGAAACATAGTCAATGCCGTCCGCGGAAGCGATGACGCGTTCCAAAGGGGTTGTTATAAACCCACGCACCAGATCGGCATCGGCGCCGACATAGATGGTGCTGATGGTAATCTTTGCATTTTCGTTTCTAGGGTACTGCCGCACCGTGAGTGACGAGATCGCCTGCAGGCCGGCAATCACGATAAGCGAGCTGGCAACAATCGCGAGCACCGGACGCTTGATAAAAATATCGGTAAAAGCGGTTTGCATCATTTAAAGGAGTTAGAAGTTGGGAGTTAGAAGTTTAGTACCTTACTATTGAAACCGGGTTATGTTTGGAACGGGTTCTTGCCAACGGTAGCGAGGCGCGTCTCTGCGCCGCGAGACGCGGCTTGCGCTACCTAAGTAAAATTGAGTATTCAATGTTGGACGTTCGATGTTCAATCTTCGAGTTAGGCCTTAGCCGATCTAGGAATTTTTCGGGTTGGGTTCCAGTTTGGGTTCAGGTGCCGTTTCATTGCGGATAGAAATGGTGGCGTCATTACGCAGTTTGAATCCTCCGGCAGAAACGACTTCATCGCCCGCTTCAAGACCATCAACTATGCTTACAAAATCGCCTCTGCGCTGGCCAATTCGTACGAAAGATTGTTTTACACTTGCAGTGGGAGGGTCGCTTTTTGGGTCAGTGTTGCGAGATGCCTTGTAGATAGAATTTCCATAGGGTGCATAAACAACCGCTGTCGCCGGAATGACGACAACTTCATCGCTTTTGGGAAGTGTTAAGGTAACATCAACAAAAAGTCCGGAGCGAAGCAGGCCTTCAGGATTATCCAGAGTACCTTGCAGTTCAATCGTACGAGTGATCGGATCAATCTGCGGGCTGATGGCGGTGAGCTTACCTTCAAAGGTTTTTTCCGGGTAGGCGTCGCTTTTTAGAGTAACCTGCATGCCAGTGCCCACCCGGTTAATGGTTTGCTGGGGAAGTGTGAAATTTACAAAAACCGAGTCGTAGGACTGGATCGTGACGATCGGTGCACCGGCCGAAAGATATTGCCCGAGGTTGATTTGACGTATGCCAACGCGCCCGCTGAAGGGCGCCCGTATTGTTTTCTGTTCGATGATCGCTTCAATATTTTTCACCTGAGCGACAGCCATGTCGTAATTTGCCTGTGCACGATCCAGTTCCGACTGGGCGACAGAGTTGGTGTCAAGGAGTCGCTGAGCACGATCACTTTCAATTTTGGCGAGTTGGGCGTTGGCTTTGTTTGACATGAGCAGTGCAGCTTCCGGAGCGACGTCCAGTTGTACGAGCACATCACCCTCATCGACGGTTTGGCCATTTTTAAAATTGATAGCCTTCACAACTCCCGGAAGCTCGGCATCCAGGCGAACACCCTGAACCGGTTGGATCGAGCCGATGGCACGCAGTTTTCGAGGCCATAACTGACGTTCAGCGAAAGAGGTTGAAACGCTGGTAGGAGGTGGCTGCATGTTTTCGCCCATCTCTGCCATTTTTCCAAACTGCAGTTTCTTAGTTGTGACCAGAAAGAGCAACAAAAGGAGAATGCTGCCAAATGTGCAGAGCGCAAAAAGTATTTTCTTAGACATGGTAATTTAGATTATAAAGAAGCGTGACATTGTTTGCCCTACAAAAGAACGAAATTGACGGCAAATAATTTCAACAAATGCAAAAACTCCTCAAAAATGGACAATGATGCACGGTAAAAAATGTAGTAGATATGAAAAAACCGATTGACGCACACTACAAGCCAACACTTAATCACAAACTTTTCAGGATTGGCCAGATAGCTCAGTCGGTAGAGCAGAGGACTGAAAATCCTTGTGTCCCCAGTTCGATTCTGGGTCTGGCCACCACTTTGGGCGGAACAATCGTCGATCTGAAAATTTTATTAAATTTTTGGGTCTTTGCGTGAACTCCTATCTTTGCAGTTGTGTTTTAATCTCAATTCAGAAGTTTGCTCTTCAGTCTTCACCCATTTCTTCAAAAGCCCGGACGCATCCTCCAGTACCAGATAAAGGCTGGGTACGAGAAGAAGAATAATCGCGGTGGCAAAGACGATGCCAAAGCCTTTTCAACCGTTAATCCTTAAATCGTGAGTTGAGTCAGCGTATGCTCATGGAAAAACTGGTGCATATCCACACCCATGGCGCGATCCTGCACACTACATGCCTCGTCACCACCTTCCTGCAATTTCTCCGCCATCACCTCAGTTGATAATTTTATTATAGCCCTTAAAATAATACAAAACCAGTCGGAGTGATCAACTCCGTTACGCTACACTTTTTCCGCGATAAATCTCTACGTTACAAAAAAGAAATGAATTAGAATTTTAGCCACGAAGGGCACCAAGCATACTAAGGACAAAAACTTCCACGATCAACTTCTTCGTGAATTCAGTGTTCTTAAGCGAAGCGGTTAGTTTAAAAGTTATTTGGCTCCGATGGAAAAGAAACTATGTTGCTGATCGTCGCCATTACTGTATCCGACCTATCCCCAATTTATAGCTAAGCCTATAATTACTTGTACAGATCGCATTCAGGTAGCGCACCACCGTCCCCGGTGCGCACCTGCCTGGAGGGTCTTGAGCTTGTCGAAATGGCGGCGCGTAAGCCTGAGCATTCAAACGTTCGTGCGGCGCAGGGACGCGCCTGCGCCACCATTTTGGATAAGAATCATGTGTCTAGATGATTACATACTTAGCTATAGCAACGAATACTCTGAAGAGGGAGACGATTAAACAGGTTGCAAACCTTTTGTCGCCTCACGGTGTATTCTAGTAGAGTTAGGATGCAGTCGTGCTATTCAACTGCTTTAATACTTCTCCGATCAGATAAATAGAGCCGGTAACGATAATGGTATCGCCCGGTTTGCCTGCTGTGCAAATTCCCGGAGCCGGAAAGAGCGCTTTAACATTCGTTTTTGAAACTATTGGTCTACTTTCTGCCGGGAGATATGTTTCCAGAGAATCAATGGGCGTGGCGTTTGGTTGTTGAGGAGTTACCAAGTGCAGTTTGCAGGCATAGTGTGCCACCACAGGCATAAGGCTTTTGGCGCGGAGCTCACCAGTGGTGCCGACAATAATAACCGGCTTAAACTGATTTTCCTGAACCAGGTCTTCCAGGTTTTGCTTTAGCATTTCGACGCCTTCCGGATTGTGTGCGGCTTCGAGGATAAGAGTCTTGTTATCGAGTTTCAGCGTCTGCCATCTTCCGGGCCATTCGACCGATTGCAGGATCGGAGCCGTCCTCATGGAATCAATTGGGAATTTCTTTTTAAGGATCTCGGTTGCGTAGGTTGCGGCCGCAGCATTCCACCTTTGGTGAGTGCCGGCAAGATTGGTTCCCGGAAGCTTTTCTATCTCGGGGAAACGCTCGCAAACAGAGTATAGTTTGCTGCCATTTTCACTGGCAATCCGGCGAATGACGGATTCAGCGGCTTCTGGGAGCTTGCTAATCAGGACGGGCCTGCCGGGCTTGATGATTCCGGCTTTTTCCCTGGCAATCTTATCGATCGTATCGCCGAGTATTTCTGTGTGGTCCAAGCTGATGGATGTGATAATCGAAAGTTCGGGTTCGACGATATTGGTCGCATCCAGTCGTCCGCCCAGCCCTGTTTCAATGATAGCGAGATCTACCTTTGATTTGGCAAAGTGCAGAAAGGCCATCATCGTCATCAGCTCAAAAAAGGATGGATGCCCATCGGGCACTTCGGCGCCAATCACTGCTGCAATTGGCTTAAGCTGCTTAACGTATAGGATGATATTCGTTTCGGAAAGCTTACTCCGGTTCACTTGTATCAGTTCACCTTCGTGGATCAGTTGAGGTGAGGTGTAGAGCCCGACTTGATAGCCGTTGGCCCGATAAATTGCCTCAATCATTGCGCAGGTTGAACCCTTGCCGTTGGTCCCTGCAACATGGATGCAGGGGGATTTTTTTTCAGGATGACTTAACTTAGAGGCGATTGAGCGAATGCTGTCTAGACCATACCGAACACCTTTATCTCTGAGGGAATTAAGGTAATTGCGGGTTGCCGAGTAATCTATTTGGTCAGACATCACAAAATTTCATCCTGCATTTTTTTTAGGTTTCCGGTAGAGCAACTTAAGCAGGTTGATCACTCGTTCGCGCATTTCCTGGCGTGGAATGATCAGGTCAACCAGTCCGTGTTCCAGTAGGAATTCAGATGTTTGAAATCCATCCGGAAGGTCCTGTTGTGTCGTTTCCTTGATGACTCGCGGACCGGCAAAACCGATCAGCGCTTCCGGTTCGGCGATAATGACATCTCCCAATGAGGCGTAGCTGGCCATCACTCCTGCCATGGTCGGGTTGGTCAGAATAGATAAATAGGGAACTTTTGCATCATTTAGTTTTGCCAGCGCTGCACTGGTTTTGGCTAGCTGCATAAGGCTTAGGATACCCTCTTGCATACGTGCTCCACCCGAAGCAGAAACGATAATTACCGGAATTTTACGATCGACCCCTCGTTCAATTGCACGGGTTAGTTTCTCTCCGGCAGCTGACCCCAGGCTGGCTGCCATGAAGCGAAAGTCCATGACTGCGATACTGACGTCGAGGCCTCCCATTTTGCCGAGGCCAGCGATGACCGTATCGGTCTCTTTTGTTTTGGCCTGATTTGCCTTTAGCTTTTCTTTGTAGGAACTTGTCGCGTTGAATTCGAGTGGATCAAGCGAACTGACATTTGTATCCAGCTCTTCGAAAGTACCTTCATCGAGCATTGAATCGATGCGGTCGCGAGCGCTGAGTGGGAAGTGGTAACCACTGGAGGGTACAACCATGAGGTTCTCTTTGAGTACTCGGTTGTAGATGATTTCGCCGGTCTTGGGGCATTTGGTCCAGAGATCCTTTGGGATATCCTTCTTTTTGACAGTGACCGTCGAATACTGAGGTTTTCCAAATATTGACATGTTCGTAATGTTTTTCCGGGCGTTGATTAAGTGAATTGAAGTTATGATTTCAGCCGTGTCCGATAGTTGCTACCTGCAGATGTTTTGCACCTGCTTTGCAAAGTACCCGGGCACATGCGTTTAGTGTCGATCCCGTAGTGAATACGTCATCAACAATTGTATATACTTTTTCCGAATCTAGAACAGCATTGCGAGCTAAGGCAAAAGCATTTTTCACATTTTGATAACGCTTGGAGCGATTCAGGTGAGTTTGGCTTTGTGTGTATTGGGTGCGGACGAGGAGTTGCTCCATTTGGGCCGAGTTGCCCGTGCAGTTAACCAGGATTCTGGCAATCCGTTCACTTTGGTTGAACCCACGTTCCCGCAGCTTGACTGGGTGTAGGGGTACCGGTACCAGGATTGTTTGTTCGAGAAAGGTGCGATAGTGTTTGGAACGGTTAACCATACGCGCCAGATCTTTCAAAACATACATCCCTTGTCGATATTTCAATTCATGCAGAAGGCTGCGGCCAGCTCCCCGGGCGATGAACAGTGTTTTGCCTTGATCAAAAAAAGGGTTGAGTTCAGTGCAATGTGGGCAGGCTTTTACCGCGATGAGTTCGCCGTAGAATGGATGCCCGCAGATGTGGCAGGCCGGTGGGAGGCACTCTATCAGGCTGCTGGCACATGAGTTACAGACGAAATCATAGGGGGATGGGTCCACGGTATCACCGCAGTGGATGCAGTGTCTTGGAAAAAACAGATCCAGGGCTTTTTCTAGGATAACAATCACAAGACTTTTATCCTGTCGTAAGATTGGAAATCAACAAGGTAATTTGCTCAACTTGCTGATTGTAGCTCTGTGATGTACACTGCCAAGGCATTGATAACCTTTAAAATATGGCAGCTAATGTAAAGCACGGCGACACCATCGAAAAGCTCAGCTCAGGCGAGCGCCATGGCTTCAACTTCTTTTTAAAGACAAGAAAAATCTTCGAGTAACAGACGGAGTTTTTGCAGGCATTCGATGGGCATGTAGTGGGGCGTCATCAATAATGGACACTGTAGAATTAGTTGTTTTTTGATCGCATAAAACAAAAAGAGGTGCACTTTGAAACTTTTCTCAAAAATCTTGTAGTCATGGAAAGTATACCAAACGTACTGGCAACACGCTATGCTTCGGAACCAATGAGAGCCGTGTGGAGCGCAGAAGGTCGCATCAAACTGGAGCGTGAGTTTTGGATCGCCGTAATGTGTGCGCAGAGAGATCTGGGGCTGGATATTCCCGAAGAAGCAATTGAGGCATTTAGACGTGTCAAAGATAGGGTCGATCTGAATTCGATTAAAAACAGAGAAAAAATTACTCGGCATGATGTAAAGGCACGCATTGAAGAATTCTGTTCACTTGCAGGGTATGAGCATATCCATAAAGGACTGACCAGTCGTGATCTGACTGAAAATATCGAGCAATTGCAGATTATTGAGGCATTAAAAATTATCCGGTGCAAGTCAGCCGCAGCGCTATTGGCCCTGGCGAATCGAGCGGAGGAGTGGAAGGCGCTGCCGATAACGGCGCGGACACACAATGTTCCTGCGCAGCCAAGCACGTTGGGTAAGCGCCTTGCCATGTTTGGTGAGGAGTTGCTCCTGGCTTTCAGAGAATTGAACCAAGTGATTGAAGCGTATCCCGTGCGTGGCATTAAAGGTCCCGTCGGTACCCAGGGTGATCTGCTTGCACTGTTTGATGAAGATGTTGACAAGGTGATCGCTTTGGAACGCAGCGTTTTGAATCATTTTGGGGTTGATAACCAATTGAATAACGTTGGGCAGGTATATCCTCGAAGTATGGATTTTAAAATTGTTTCGACGCTGGTAAGACTTGCCTCGGGGCCGTCCAGTTTTGCAAAAACGCTACGTATCATGGCTGGGTACGAGCTTGCCGGTGAAGGGTTTGCAAAGGGGCAGGTGGGTTCGTCCGCGATGCCGCATAAGATGAACAGTCGCAGCTGTGAGCGGCTGAACGGCTTTTTTGTTATTTTGAAGGGCTATTTGACCATGGCCAGCGAACTTGCCGGCGATCAATGGAATGAAGGCGATGTCTCCTGTTCAGTCGTACGACGGGTCTGCTTGCCAGATAGTTTTTTTGTGATGGATGGACTGCTGGATACTTTTATAACGATTATCAACCAGATGGGAGTGTATCGTGAGATGATTGCTCAGGAAAATCAGCGCTACGGGCCTTTTCTTGCGACTACGGCAGTTTTGATGGCGGCGATTAAGGATGGTGCCGGTCGGGAAGCCGCATACGAAGCGATCAAGGAGCATGCTGTCCAGACGGTGCGTGATTTAAGGGAAGGTAAAATTGCTCAAAATGATCTCACTGCCCGGCTGGGTGCAGATGACCGGCTGGGCTTTTCCGAAGGAGAGATCCTGGAGATTGTCAGAAATGCCCAAGCGCAGACCGGCCTTGCAGAAAGACAGGTTGAGCAATTCTGCACAGTTATTCGTAAAGAGATAAAAAAATTTCCTGAAGCGTTTGATTATGCACCTGGTTCGATTCTTTAAGTGTTGCTTTCAATATAATTAGGACTACAAAACAGTATTTTTATCAATAACCGCTAAAATTTTATGTCAGACGAACTTGAAGGAAATTGCCTTATTGCCCAATCCGGTGGGCCAACATCAGTTATTAACGCTAGTCTTGCAGGTATCATTGCAGAAGCATTGAATCACGAATGCATTGAGGAAATATATGGAGGCTTGAACGGAGTTCTCGGCATCCTGAATGAGCAGCTGGTTGACTTGGCGTCAGAAACTCAGCAAACAGTACGTGCGCTGCGTCATACGCCCGGAGCAGCGCTCGGCACCTGTCGATTCAAGCTGAAACGTAAGCAGGACTTTGACCGCATTCTGCAAGTGTTTGAATCACATGACATTCGTTACTTTTTCTACATTGGCGGCAATGATTCGCAGGATACAGCAGACAAGATTTCCAAGCTGGCACAAGAGCGCAATTACAAGCTTCGTGTGATCGGTATTCCAAAGACGATCGACAATGATCTGGTCACCACAGATCACACGCCGGGCTATGGAAGTGTCATCAAGTATGTTGCGACTACGGTCAAAGAAATTACCTGTGACAATGCAGGGATGGGACAGCATGATCTGGTGCAGATTATTGAAGTGATGGGGCGTAGTGCCGGTTGGATCGCTGCTGGAGCTACATTGGCCAAACGTCGTGACGAGCCAAATGCCGCACCACATCTGATCTATCTACCGGAAGTTGCGTTCTCACCCGAGAAATTTATCGCAGATGTCCAGAATGTCCTTCAAAAGGAGAAATATTGTGTTGTCGTCGTAGGCGAAGGACTCGTTGATGGAGATGGCAATTATGTCGCCACCAAAAGTACCGGAATTGATGCCTTCGGACACAATCAGCTCGGTGGTGCTGGTGACTATCTACGCAACCTCGTCGAAGAATCACTGCAGGTTAAAGCGCGTTCTGTTACACTGGGCATGGCTCAGCGTGCAGCGGCTCATTGCTCTTCTCAGACGGATAATGATGAAGCTTACATGGCTGGCAAAGCTGCCGTGACTGCTGCAATTGCCGGTGAAACCGACAAAATGGTGACGTTGTTACGCGGTGACGGAGATCAGTATAGCTGCGAAACAGGACTGGCGGATCTCGCAGAAGTTGCTAATGGAGTGAAAAAGCTACCCGAAAGCTGGATAAATGAAGATGGTGTAAGCATGAATTTTAATTTCTATAAGTATGCGCTCCCTTTAATCCAAGGAGAAGTTCAGGTGCCGTATGAAAATGGCGTGCCTTCTCTCGCAAAACTGAAGATGGTAAAAATTGCGCGTAAACTGGATTCACATGATTTTGAGTAAGCGGTAATCTTCCTGGGCATCGGCAGAGAAGACTGCAACGCAGACAGCGAATGGTTGATCGGACGAATATTAAAATTGCGTGTTTTTGATGATATTGAAGAGCGCATTAATCCGTCGTTGATGGATACAAAGGGACGCGATTTCCGATGCCGTCTGTTTTAGGTCAGAAATTTTTTAACCGCCCGACGCTGGATGTTGCGCGAGATCTGATTGGAAAGCACTTGTGTCGACGCTTACAAAAAGGCAAGATCCTGCGAGCGAGAATTTGTGAGACAGAGGCCTATGATGGGTTTGAAGATCGTGCCTCACATGCCCATTCAGGTATGACTCCTCGGACTCTCGTCATGTTTGGTCCGCCAGGCTATGGCTACATTTATCTGTGTTATGGTGTTCATTGGCTGTTAAATATTTCTACACGAGAAAAAGATTATCCGGCAGCAGTTTTGATTCGTGGTGTCGAGGGTGTTTCAGGCCCAGGTCGACTGACTCGACATTTCCAGATCGACCGTGCATTCAATGGTCAGCTCCTTAATCGTGTAAGCGGACTATGGATCGAAGATCATGGGACTCCTGTTCATCCCGAGGAAATAAAGGCTACACCCAGAATCGGAATTGATTACGCTGGCCCAGAGTGGAGTGATGTTCCCTGGAGGTTTGTCCGGGATCAGTGATTTTTTTTACAGATTAAAAGCTTCAATTCGTTTTACGAATGATTTATGTTTATCAACATCTGTTATTGAATAACCGTTCGATGCACTATGAAAAAACGTGAAATTATTTGCATCATTATGGGTGGTGGTCGTGGCTCGCGCCTTTATCCATTAACCAAAGAGCGTTGCAAGCCAGCGGTTCCTTTGGGGGGTAAATATCGACTGGTTGATATACCCATCAGTAACTGTCTCAATTCCGGGTATAACCGAATCTATGTATTAACCCAGTTCAATACAGCGTCGCTGCATCGACATATACAGGAATCCTACAAGTTCGATTCTTTCGGCGGTGGCTGTGTTGAGATTTTGTCTGCCGAACAGACTGACTCAAGCGATAGCTGGTATCAGGGTACCGCAGATGCGGTACGGCAGAACTTGCATCATTTTGGCAATCGGCGTAAGGATGCTCTCTACATCATTCTTTCCGGAGATCAGCTATACCGTATGAAAATTACTGAGATGGTGAGGTTACATGACAGTACAGGGTCTGCGGTCACCATAGCAGCAAAACCGGTCGGTCTGGATGCTGCCGGAGGGCTTGGGCTGATGAGGGTTAACGACAGTTCGCAAATCGAAGAATTTACCGAAAAGCCCACCGATCCTGAAGTTATTCAAAAATTCGCGGTGAGTGAGGGCATACGAAGTAGGATGAAAAATCCGGGTGATCAGGATTACTGCCTAGCATCTATGGGCATTTATGTGTTTAATGCACAAACATTGATTAGTGCATTGGAGACAAAAGCGACCGATTTTGGCAAAGAGATTATCCCTGATCTGCTGGGGAAGGTAAAGATGAGCAGTTATGTTTTTGACGACTACTGGGAAGATGTTGGCACGATACGAGCATTTTTTGAGACTAATCTGCAACTGACAAATGCTCTGCCGCCTTTTGATTTTTTCAATCAGGAGGACAAAATTTACACACGCGCACGTCTGCTTCCGGCATCCAAGTTGAACTCTTGCACTGTAGAAAACGTAGTGCTTGGAGAGGGCTGCATAGTTACCAACGGTAATCTTAAACACAGTTTGCTCGGTGTGCGATCAGTGGTTCAGAGCAATTCCAAACTGGAAGATGTCGTTATGCTCGGTGCTGACTTTTATGAGACAATCGAAGAAATCGAGGAAAATAAAAGCCTGGGCAGGCCCGGGCTTGGTATCGGAGCCGGTAGCTTTATAAAGCATGCTATTCTGGACAAAAATGTGCGTATTGGCGAAAATGTTACTCTGGATCCTGCCGGTTTGCCGGACCATCTGGATCAGGGTGACGGTGTTTTTATCCGTGATGGCGTGATGATTGTCAGTAAGGATGCAACTTTACCAGATGGATTTGTTCTCAAAGCGTGACAGTCTCACTAGCGTCAATTTTCTAATTTATCCAAGTTACATTATTAAAATCTAATAAAATAAAAGAATGAAAAATCTACTAATTTGTACGGATGGTTCTAACTATGCACAGGAGTGTTGCCGCTACGGTGCTTGGTTTGCAAAAAAAATGAATACAACGATCGATGTTCTGTACGTCACGGACCTTCGTCAGTTTGAAATACCTGCCTTTTCCGATCTGAGTGGAAGTCTGGGCATTCAACCCTATGAACATATGATTGCCCAGCTTAGGGAAATGGAAGTGCATAAGTCTGAATTCATCAAAGAATCGGCAATGAAGATCTTCAAGGATGAGGGGCTCGAAGATCGTACTCAGTTCCATCATGAAACTGGACTGCTCGTAGATTCCATTGAGGAATACGCTGATCGTGCCGATCTAATCCTGCTGGGCAAGCGCGGTGAAAATGCCAACTTTGCGAAAGAGCATTTGGGTTCTATGTTGGAGCGTGTGGTTCGTGCAGTGCAGAAGCCCTGTTTAGTTACTTCACGTAAATTCAATCCGATAGAGCGCGCAGTGATCGCCTACGATGGAGGCAAGAGCAGTCGAACCGCGCTTGAGTTTATTAAAAAGTCCGAGCTGTTTGGCGCCCTGAATCTACATGTGGTAACCGTTGTCGAAAAGCAGAATCAAGATCAGGCAGGCGTGTGGTTGGATGAAGCTGATGCGATACTTAAAGAGAGTGGCATCAATGCAGAATGTCAGGTGCTTAGCGGCAATGTTGAAACAGCAGTTGCTGACTATGTCCAACGATCTGAGGCAGATATTTTGATTGCTGGGGCATATGGGCACAGCCGTATACGCAAACTATTTATTGGCAGTACGACTTCAGAGCTTTTGCGGTGTTGTCACATTCCGGTACTTTGTTTTCGTTAGTATTGAGCAAAATCCCTAATCCGGCAGAGCCGGAATGAACGTCGAACGTCGAACATTAAACGTCGAATATATAAATCTGTTAAACATAAACGGATTTTGATAGTAAGATACTATAGCTAAGTATGTAATCATCTGGACACATGATTCTTATCCAAAATGGTAGCGCAGGCGCGTCCCTGCGCCGCACGAACGTTTGAATGCTCAGGCTTACGCGACGCCATTTCGACAAGCTCAAGACCCTCCAGGTAGGTGCGCACCGGGAACGGTGCTGCGCTACCTGAATGCGATCTGTACAAGTAACTATAGGCCTAGGCTATAGCACACCATAACA
>CAWUII010000039.1:0-25222 GCA_963922575.1 uncultured Opitutia bacterium | reverse complement strand
AATCATGAAATTTTTCACAATTTGCACTTGCAGACCTCCTCAGATGGCTAGATTCGTGAGTTGAGGTTAAAGACAATCCAATTCGTCCTACCCTTTGCGGGTTCGACGACCCAACCATTTGCGCCAGTGCTTTTGCACTTCCTAACGCGTGCGTTTTTATTTCACAGGCGTGCGTTTTTATTTCGCAGGCGTGCGTTTTTATTTCACAGGCGTGCGTTTTTATTTTGCAGGCGTGCGGTTTTAGAAAAGAGGCGCGCCTTTTTGGCGTCCGGTCAGTTCTGCGTCATTTAGCGCCTTTCGTAATTCTTAAAGCAGAACCATGGACCGACTCATTTTTTTTAGGATAAACCGCAGACTGTTTTTAGATGCCCCCTCCCCAAAAAAAACAGGTTCACGCCAAAGAGCATGTGCAAAGCTCAAATCTATCTTGAATCGGTATGAAATCCCAGTTCCAGTTGTTTTGCACCGTCGGATATATCTGCAAAACGTACGCCCAAACCCAGGAGACGCACGGGTTTGCCACTGCGTCCCCAAGCGTCCTGCAGGAGTTTAAGGTAGCTGTTGATGTCCGGTTGTCGACAGTTGACTTCGGCAGTTGTGCGGCGAAAGTCACTGAATTTTAGTTTCACCACGATCTTTTTTATCGGTCGATCAACGGCTTTTTTCTGCAACGTAACCAGCAATTCGTTATGCTGAATTTTCAAAGCCGTCTCGCAGTCTTCCAGTGTTTCGATGTTTTGATCAAAGGTATGCTCGTTGCTGATACTTTTGCGAATACGATTGGGCTGAACCGGACGCTCGTCAATGCCACGGCAAAGGTGGTAAAGTTCGAGTCCGAAACTGCCAAACTCTAGTGCAAGAGTGGTTTTGCTCAGGGACTGAAGATCGCCGCAGGTTGCAATCTTCATGGCAGACAGGCGGTTAACACTTTTAGGACCAACACCACAGATACAGCTTACCGGAAGGTCCTGCATGAACGCATTTACCTTGGAGGGGGAGACAACGCATTGTCCGTTGGGCTTGTTCCAGTCACTGGCAATCTTGGCAATTAGTTTGTTCGGCCCAACTCCAGCCGACGCTGTAAGGCGGGTTTCCTTGTAGATCGCAGCTCTTATTTCCCGCGCAATGTCAGCGCCACGACGTTTCATGTGCGTAACATCCAGATAAGCTTCGTCCAGAGAAAGCGGCTCTACGAGGTTTGTGTACTGCCGGAAAACCGATCGAATTTGCTCCGAAGCTTGACGGTACAGTTGCATACGCACCGGCAGGACAATCAGATTCGGGCAAAGATGCCGCGCCTTGAACACAGGCATTGCCGAGCGCACGCCGTATTTGCGCGCAACATAATTACAGGTGGTCAGTACACCACGACCGGAAGACCCGCCGACGGCGATAGGTTGATTGCCGAGTTCCGGATGTTCACGCATTTCAACGGACGCATAGAAACAATCCATATCGATGTGTATTATACGACGAGTCGTTTGCATGGAGGCGTGTACTTTTTAGTTTGTAGAAGTAAATACTGCGTGTCGTGAATTATCCTGGTGCTGTCAGGCGCGGCGACGTACCCGTTGGCCCGCCCGGTTTTCTTTTAAATATACATCGCATGGAGATAATTAAAAAGAAGATTTGAGACTCGCCAAGTTATCAGTAAATCAAAGGCTAAACAAAACTTTAAAACTACGATTATGCAAAAAACAGCACTTCTTTCCGTTAGCGACAAGTCAGGCCTCGTACCTTTTGCCAAGGCTCTGGTGGAACAATATGACTACCGGCTACTTTCGACAGGCGGTACTGCAAAGCTCCTTGAAAAAGAAGGCGTACCGGTCGTCGAAGTCAGTGACTACACCGGTTTCCCGGAAATGATGGAAGGTCGTGTAAAAACACTGCATCCGAAAATTCATGGCGGACTTCTTGCCCGGCGAGACAAGGCAGATCACATGGCTGCAGCCGAGACCCATGGGATCGACATGATCGATCTGGTCGTCGTCAATCTGTATCCCTTTGAGGAAACTGTGGCGAAACCGGACGTTACCTTTGACCGAGCGATTGAAAATATTGATATTGGCGGGCCATCCATGTTGCGCAGTGCCGCAAAGAATCACGCCGCAGTGACAGTCGTCGTCGACAATTCTGACTACGAGCGCGTCCTGAATGCGCTGAGTGATTCGTCTCAGCTCACGGTTCTGCGCCGCGAATTAGCACTTAAAGTATTTCAACGAACTGCAACCTACGATCAGGCAATCGCCGATTACCTTGAACGTCAGGTGAGTGAGCCCAGCCTGGATTCAATTTCAGATATCCCGGCAGAGATGAATCTCCGGTTGCCTCGGATAAAGAGCTTGCGCTACGGCGAAAATCCCCATCAGCAGGCAGCCTTGTACGGTAATTTCTTTGACTGTTTTGAACAACTGCAGGGCAAGGAACTGAGTTTTAACAACATTATCGACATCACTGCTGCAGCTTATCTTATCGGAGAGTTTCAAAAACCAACCGTAGCCATCCTGAAACACACCAACCCTTGTGGAGTCGCCAGCGCAGAGACACTGGTAGAGGCTTGGGAGCAAGCCTTTGCAACCGACCGACAGTCTCCCTTTGGCGGTATCATTGTGGTGAACCAGACCCTGGATGTCGACCTTGCCGAAATCATCGGACAGATTTTCTGTGAAGTCATTATTGCGCCCGATTTCACTGCTGCTGCGCGCAAATACTTCAACAAAAAGAAAAATCTGCGTCTGATGAAAGTGAAAGGAGCTCTACCGGCCGATTCATTAAGAGAGATTCGTTCCGTTATTGGCGGCGTGTTACTACAGGACCGTGATACGATGCCGGACAGACCAAATGACTGGAAGATCGTTTCCAAACGTCAGCCTACAGCAGACGAGATGAGCGCGATGATATTTGGCTGGAATGTTGTCAAACACGTAAAGTCCAACGCTATCGTATATGCCTCAAGTGAGCGTACCCTAGGCGTCGGCGCCGGCCAGATGTCTCGTGTGGATAGTTCCCGAATCGCAGTCTGGAAAGCAGGGGAAGCAAACCTGTCACTCGACGGTTCCATCATTGCCTCAGATGCCTTCTTTCCCTTTGCCGATGGCCTTGTTGCCGCTGCCGAAGCTGGTGCCAGGGCAGCGATTCAGCCAGGTGGATCTGTGCGAGATGATGAAGTGATCGCTGCTGCCGACGAACGTGATATGGTGATGGTCTTTACCGGCAGACGACATTTCAAGCACTGATAACGGCTGCAACGTTGAAGGTTAAATATTGGGTGCGCCCGGTTTATTCAACCATCAGCGGATTTCACCCTTACCGTGAATAATGAACTTGTAAGTACAGAGTTCGTTAAGACCCATAGGCCCGCGGGCGTGCAGACGATCGGTTGAAATGCCAATCTCGGCACCGAGCCCAAACTCAAATCCATCTGTAAAGCGTGTTGAAGCATTATGGTAAACCGTCGCAGCGTCGACGCCGGCAAGAAATTTCTCTGCGGCAGAAGTGTCTTCGGTAACAATCGCATCACTGTGCCCTGAGCCATATTTGTTGATGAAGTCAATCGCTGACGGTGTATCGGCAACGACGGCAATGGACAAGATTCGGTCGTTGTACTCGGTCGCGAAGTCTTCCTCGGTCGCGTCCACAAGAGGTAGGCCCGAACCCTTCAACAGGGCCTTTGCTTTTTCTTCCACCCGTAGCTCAACTTTCTGATCATTAAGGGCTTTAGCCAGTCTGGGGAGCAAAGCAGCTGCATCCTGATGAATAATGAGATTTTCGATCGCATTGCAAACACTAGGGCGCTGGCACTTGGCATTAATTAATATGGACTCTGCCATATCAGGATTTGCAGCAGAATCAATGTACAAGGAACAGACTCCGGCGTAGTGTTTGATGACCGGTATCCGACTGTTTTCAACAGTGAAGCGGATCAAGCCTGCGCCACCGCGCGGTATAATGCAATGAATCGTATCGTCTTGCTTCAGCAGTATCTTGAGCGCTTCACGATCGGTGGTCGGTATCAATTGCACCGCGTGCTCGTTAATACCCGTTTCCCTGAGTGCCGATTGAATAATTTCGGCAAGCTTCATGTTGCTGTTAAACGCTTCCTTGCCACCACGCAGTATGGAGGCATTTCCGGACTTTAAGCAAAGGATTGCACAGTCAATAGTTACGTTAGGTCGAGACTCGTAGATGATACCGATCACTCCGATAGGCACACGCACTTTGCGGAGATCAAAACCCCTGGTGGGTGTGAGGCGCTCAATTTCAGTGCCGACGGGATCAGCCAGCGAAGCGACTTTGTGAACACCTTCTGCCATTTTTGCGATACGGTCAGCGTTTAAGGTCAGACGTTCTATCATCGGGGTCGAAAGACCCATGTCTTTAGCTGTTTCGAGATCGAGCTTATTGGCAGCAATAATCGACTCTGTCTGCGCGATAAGTTGATCCGCCAGTTTTTTCAGAAAAAGATTTTTCGTTTCTGTGGAAAGTGTAGCCAGTTCAAGTGAAGCTTTCCGTGCGTTTACGGCAGTTGTTTCGATCAGTTTAACTAGTTCATCCGTAGCCATATCTTGTTTTATCGTGGGTTTACAATTGCGCAGACTGGAGTGAAAGTTCTTTCTCGATCTGCAACAAAATCTCATTCCAGATATCTTCCGGAAGTGTGCTGCCCTGTATCTGAACCACCGCAGCACCTAGTATTGCTCCGACTTTTGCAGAATCTGAAAGGCTGTGCTTGCGTAACCATCCGTGCAAAAATCCTGCAGCCCATAAGTCACCGGCGCCAGTTGTATCGATGACTTTTCCGACCGGTATTGCCTCGACTTTTAAAACTTCGTGCCGATTTGCAATGTAAGCGCCTTGGGCTCCCATTTTGACAGCCGCAATATCACAGTACTTGGCAAGCTCCCGAGCCATTTCCTCATAGTCGTTGTCTAGATCTGTAAATGCTGCCGCCTCGGTCTCATTTGCGAAAACAATATCGACAAACTTGCTTAAAATTTCCTTCAGTAAAGAGCCACCTGCCTGAACGACTTCAAACGATGCAAGATCGAGACTGATGGTACATTTTGCTGCCTTCGCACATTCAAGCACGTGCATCATCAGTTCGTTATTAAAGAGCAGGTAGCCTTCTATGTGTGCATGGTGGCAGTCTTTGAAGTCATCAACAGTGATTTCTTCAGGAACCAGTGTCATCGCTGCACCTAAATGTGTGCGAAAGGTGCGTTCGCCATCGGGTGTTACCAGCGACAGGCATTGCCCATTGATTGCCTGTCCGACTTTGAAGCTGGAGACATCGCCGCCGAGCGTCTTAAAATGATCTCTATAAAAACTACCTTCGGAACAATTACCCGTCTTTCCCAGAAAACGTGCATTGTTCCCCATGCGAGCCATTGCAAAGACAGTGTTTCCGGCAGAACCGCCGGGTACTTTGGTCAACTGGCCGGTGATCTTCGACAGCAAGGTTTTATAGGTATCTTCATCAACAAGTACCATCCCCCCTTTTTCAGCTTCTATTTCACAGATAAAAGTTTCTTCGACCTGAGCAATAATATCGATGATTGGACTTCCTATTCCGATGGTGGTTACCTTTGCTGTCATTTTTTATTCGTTCTATTTTCGTGCTGTATAGTAATAAACAAAAAACCGTCACACAAAAGAATGACGGTTTTAAGAGCGATACAATCATTTAGAACTATAGTTCGTCACGAATTTTTGCAAAGATCATTTGAGATTCGGGCAGGCTACCGAGAATACCAACACGAATTCTTACTTCAGTTTTGTTGGGAGCAATCTGCCGGATACGTAAAATGACCCTTTTGTCGCCTACCTTGCGTGCAAAGATATTTGTGTATTCTTCACCATGCGTTTCGCCGGTTCTGAGCATTCCCATTTTATCCAGTGTGCGAATGGAAGTCCTGAAGACCGTATCCGCATCTGCTTCTATTGGTGCATAGAAGTAACCTGCCTGATAGAGAGCAGTTTGCTTTTGATCTACCATTGGATCAGTTGCAACAGGTGTACGACACCCTGCCATGGAGAAGGCCACAACAGTAGCCAATAATGCGATTAATTTAATGTTCACTTTCATAAGTTAATAGTGTGATAGAAATAGTTTTTCAGAAGAATACAATGCGAAGCTTCTAGGACTCAACTTTTTATTTCAAACACAATCTATAAAAGATGTGTGTTTATTTCGCAAGAAATATGAATTTGCCTGAATTCAGGTGATTACAATGAAAAATTTATCCTTAAACATTAGTTGACAATAGTATCTAAGCGAATTTTCTGGTGATCTATGATTACATTAACTGAAAATGCAGTAACTCAAATCCAAAAAATATACACTGATAGTGCAGAAAAAGATAAACATCTGCGCATTCTGGTCGGAGCCGGTGGTTGTTCAGGCTTTGAATATGGTATGGCATTTGACGAGGAAAAGGACGGAGATCTGACTATTCAAAACATTGAGGTTGGTGAAGATAATCAGTTTAAATGCATCATCGATGAAACGAGTCTCAATTACATGCGCGGCAGCGTCATTGATTTTGATGGAGGACTTTCCGGAAAAGGTTTTGAAATTCGCAATCCAAATGCCACCAGTTCCTGTGGCTGTGGAAAATCTTTCAACTAAATATAGATTGGCTGCGCTAATCGACAATTTGCACACAATTAATTCAATACAAAACACAATAATATCTAATTTATAATGGCTACAAAAATCGGAATTAACGGATTTGGACGCATCGGTCGTCTGGTCTTTCGCTCAATTGTTGAAAAAGGACTTCTTGGCAAAGAAATCGAAGTCGTTGCTATCAACGATCTTGTTCCTGCTGAAAATCTTGCATATCTTTTGAAATATGATTCTACGCAGGGTCGTTTCAAGGGTACTGTTGAGGCAAAAGGTGATAACATTTTAGTTGTTAATGGCCACGAAATTAAAACGCTGGCTGTTCGCGAAGGACCTGCAGCACTTCCTTGGGGAGAGCTCGATGTTGATATTGTAATCGAATCAACAGGACTTTTTGTACAGGATGAGAAAGCACAAGGACACCTTGATGCAGGAGCGAAAAAAGTAATTATCTCGGCTCCTGGAAAAGGTGACGGTGTCAAAACAGTTGTTTTAGGTGTGAATGACGGTGAGATTACCAAAGAAGACAACCTTATCTCCAATGCATCGTGCACAACCAACTGCCTGGCCCCAATAACCAAAGTCATACTTGAAAACTTTGGAATTGTTGAAGGCCTGATGACAACCGTGCATTCCTACACCTCAACTCAGCGAACCGTAGATGGACCTTCTCCGAAAGATATGAAGGGTGGGCGTGCTGCTGCACTCAACATCATACCTTCTACCACCGGAGCTGCAAAAGCAGTTGGTCTGGTAATACCTGAAGTAAAGGGTAAATTGACTGGTATGGCATTCCGCGTGCCGACTCCGACGGTATCCGTCGTCGACCTGACGATAAAGACGGCCCAAAAGACTTCTTACGAAGAAATTTGCGCAAAGATGAAAGAAGCCTCCGAAGGTTCACTTAAGGGAATACTTGGTTATACCGAAGATCAGGTTGCTTCTTCCGACTTCATTCACGATGAGCTAAGTTCTATCTTTGATGCAGGTAGTGGAATCGGTCTTTCCGACACATTCTTCAAACTGATTTCCTGGTATGACAACGAGTGGGGTTACTCAAATCGAGTCGTCGAGCTCGTCCAAAAAGTAGCCAAATTTCTCTAAGTCAGACTTAATCTAGAGAAATATACGGTCGCCATGTTGAGTTTCGCATCCGCGTTTTCTAGCATTGGCGACCTTTTTTTTCGTGTTTTTACACAATTTAAATAACAAATATGCCTCGAACAAAATCGATTAAAGATGTTAACTTATCCGGAAAACGTGTGTTTGTCCGTTGTGATTTTAATGTTCCTCTAAAGAACGGTGTTATTTCAGACGATTCTCGCATTGTTGCTGCGCTTCCGACGATTAAAAACCTAATAGCACAAGGTGCTAAGGTCATTCTGTCCAGTCATCTGGGACGGCCTAAGGGTGAGAAAAATCCTGATTTCACATTAGCTCCAGTCGCCAAAGTACTTGAGTCATATTTGAATCAGCCGGTTACTTTCTTGAATGATTGTATTGGTAATGCAGTAGAAACTGCAGTTTCCAAGATGTCTGATGGAGAGGTTGTGCTGCTGGAGAACGTTCGATTCTACAAAGGTGAAACTGATAATGACCCTGAATTCTCGGAAAAGCTCGCAAAGTGTGCAGATGCCTTTGTCAATGACGCATTTGGAACTGCCCATCGCGCCCACGCTTCCACCGCTGGTGTCGCCAAATATCTAAGTCCCTGTGTCTGTGGATTTCTGATTGAAGACGAACTTGCCTACCTTGGAGACAAAACAGATAATCCACAACGACCTCTTACGGTTATACTAGGTGGCGCAAAAGTTTCCGATAAAATAAAGGTCATCGATGCACTGCTGGAAAAAGCGGACACAATTATCATCGGCGGTGCCATGGCATATACGTTTGCATTAGCCGAAGGGCGAACAGTTGGAGAGTCCCTGAGTGAACCGGATTTTGTTCCGATTGCTAAAGCTGCACTGGAAAAGGCCAAGGCAAAAGGCGCGAAGTTTCTGCTTCCTCTCGACAATCTTGCCGTGAAAGATCTTGATTTTGGAGCCGGTAAAGTGGGCGAAACAGCCTTTTTCGAGGGCAACATCGAAGATGGCTGGGAAGGCGTCGACATTGGTCCTAAGAGCATTGAACTGTTTAGTAACGAAATCAAACAGTCCAAAACAGTCCTTTGGAATGGCCCTATGGGCATATTTGAAATTGAAGCTTGTAATAAGGGTACGTTTGCAATTGCCAAAACAATCGCGGAAGCGGATGTGTGTTCGATTATCGGAGGCGGGGATTCCGTAAAGGCAATTAAAATGTCCGGGTATGGTGACAAGGTTACTTTCATGAGTACTGGAGGCGGTGCCTCCCTTGAATTCCTTGAAGGTAAGGAACTGCCCGGTGTCAGCGCCTTAGACAAAGTCGAATAACTCATATAAACAAAACGGATCCATTCAAACAAATTATAATTCATCAGTAATGAACACAATATCACGTAAGTTTCTCATCGCCGGTAATTGGAAGATGAATCTTAATTCCAAAGAAGGTACCGAATTGGCCAAAAATATCGCCAGTATGATTGGCCAACAGACAGATGTCTCCGTATGTTTGTGTCCACCGGCTACATCACTTCAGGTAGTTGCTGAAGTTGTTAACAATTCAAACATATTTGTTGGCGCACAGAACATGCACTTTGAAAGATCCGGAGCCTACACGGGCGAGATTTCAGCTGAAATGTTACGACATCTCTTCTGTAAATTTGTGATTATTGGACATAGCGAGCGCCGAGAATATTTTGGTGAGACCGATGCTACTGTGAATAAGAAAGTACTCGCTGCATTGTCTGCGACTCTGAGCCCAATTCTCTGTGTTGGAGAAACTCTCAAACAGCGAGAAGCTGGCGATGAAAAAGTAGTTATTAAAAACCAACTGGAACATGCGCTCAAGGGTATTACATCTGAGAATTACGATGGTTTGGTGATCGCCTATGAACCAATTTGGGCAATCGGGACTGGAAAAACCGCAACTCCGGAGATGGCTGAAGAGATGCATGCAGAGATCCGCTGTACTCTTGCAGGGATTATTGATAAAGATTCAGCTGAAAAGGTGCGTATTTTATACGGAGGTTCGATGAAACCGGATAATGCTGAAGCACTCCTTGCTCAACCAAATATTGATGGGGGTCTCATTGGAGGCGCTTCCTTGAAAGCAGTTTCTTTTTCTAAGATCGTTGACAGTGCACTTCGGCTTTCGAAGTAATCCCTGCGCGTTTTAGCTAAGGCTTAATTGCCGCAACGCCTCGTAAGTTGCGATCCCCACGGAGGTAGCAAGGTTAAGCGAGCGCATTTCGGTGTTTTTATGAGGGATCGTCAGACGTTTGCCTTCCAATTCAGCGTGTAGCCAATGAGGTGCGCCATGACCTTCGTTACCAAAAACCAAACCGTCTCCCTCTTTGTATTGAACGTCCCAGTATGATTCTCCGGACTTTGTCGTGAAAAGCCAAAGTTTTTGTGGCGCAACATCACTTGCCTTAAACTGTTCCCAATTTTCGTGATGGTGAACGTCAAGCGAATGCCAGTAATCCATGCCACTTCGTTTTAATTGTTTGTCAGTGATCTTGAATCCTAGTGGGTGGATGAGATGAAGTCTTGTTTGTGTGATTGCACAAAGGCGACCAATATTGCCGGTGTTTTGTGGTATTTCCGGATTGAAGAGAACTATGTGGAGCATGTGAAAATTTAGCTTAAAGGAGGAGATTTCAGGTTTTTCTCCATTTTTCTGTGGAAGTATGGTTCATTTGGAAATTACATGTCGATGTAGCAACGGCGCTTGTAGGTTACCTGGCGATGAGATTTACGATTTTTTTTAAAAAGAAAAGATCGGTAATTTGTTTATTCTTCCACTAAAAGTAGCGAAGAACCATCTTTTATTACACTAAAAATAAGCTAGAACTCTGTTTTAAGAACCACGAGAAATCACTAAATTAGACGAATAAATCAAAGGCTACAATGACGAAGCTTTTCCGGTGTGGTGCTGTTTAATCTATTTTCAATTTTTTGATGAACCTGTTACTAAAAATGTTTTTCGCATTTCGTAGTTTCCAATCACGTATCTTAGATTGAGTGAAAATACTCCGTACCACCAGAATATCAATAAGCTTCCAATTTGTAATCGATTACTGGTCAGTTATTCACTAATCACTACTGATAATTCACCATTCCTAAGTTTATGTATTCTCCTATAGCTTTGATTAAGTTGGCTCCAGTTGATTGGGCAGTTCTGGTTTGCTTTTTTATCATTGTTTTGGTGATCGGCTACATTGCCTCGCGAAGCGCGGGTAAAGACACTTCAGAGTTTTTCCTTGGTGGCAGAGGTATGCCTTGGTGGCTTTTGGGCATTTCAATGGTTGCCTGTACTTTTTCGGCAGATACTCCCAATCTGGTTACTGATTTTGTTCGTCAGGATGGGATTTCAAGAAACTGGGAGTGGTGGGCTTTTCTGATCACCGGGATGGTTACGGTTTTTATTTATGCAAAGCTTTGGCGTCGATCGGAAGTAATGACTGATCTGGAGTATTACGAATTGCGTTATCATGGCAAAAAAGCAGCTTTTCTAAGAGGTTTTCGATCCGTTTTTCTGGGTCTTTTCTTTAACGTCCTGATAATGGCGTCTGTGACGCTTGCCATTATTAAGTATGGCCAGATTCTTTTTGGGCTAAAGGACTGGGAATGCGTGTTGTATGGATCTATCGGCGTGGTTATTTATGCTACCCTTGGAGGGTTAAAGGGCGTCATCTGGACAGATTTCTTTCAGTATTCAATCGCACTGTTTGGCGCTGTCTATGCCGCGTATGTGGCCATACAACAACCGGAAGTACAGGCGATCGGAGGGCTTTCGGGATTGTTAGGCGAAGGCTCACCCATTGCCGACAAGCTGACAGTGTTTCCTAGATTTGAGTCTGGTGATTATTCTTTGCTGGTCAGCATTTTTGTCATACCGATCGCTGTTCAATGGTGGGCAGTGTGGTACCCGGGTGCTGAACCGGGTGGTGGTGGTTACATCGCCCAGCGGATGCTTTCCGCCAAGGATGAAAAAAATGCAATTGGTGCGACGCTTTTATTTAATTTTATGCACTACGCGATTCGACCCTGGCCATGGATTCTGGTCGCGCTTGCCTCATTGATTGTATTCCCCGAACTGAGTGACATTGGCAATGCTTTTCCGGGTATCGACGAGAGGTATCTGGCGCAAGACACCGCATATCCTGCAATGATCAGCAAACTTGGGCCCGGCATGCTGGGTGTCGTCGTTGCATCCATCATAGCTGCCTACATGTCTACGATTGGAACCCACCTGAACTGGGGTTCTTCCTATCTGGTCAACGATTTGTACAGTCGCTTTTTAAAAAAAGACGCAACGCAGCGGGAGTTGATTGCCGTCGGGCGCATTTGTACGGTTGTGCTAATGCTGCTTGCCGGTGTTGTTGCCATCAAGTTTTTGAATAGCGCCGAGCAGGCGTTTCAGCTTTTAATTCTATCGGGTGCAGGTACTGGCGGAATATATATTTTGCGCTGGTTCTGGTGGCGCATTAATGCAATCACTGAAATTGTTGCGATGCTGGGTGCAATCGTTGTGGGTTGTATACTGGTATTTGGTTTTGAAGATGTTGAAATATTTGCCATAACGAGTGAAAACTTTCATTTAAACGGAAGCAAAGTCCGACTGCTACTGGCAATTGGGATCAATACCATCATTTGGATCGTAACCACACTGCTGACAAGACCGGAAAGCAAGGAGACGCTGTACGAATTTTATAAAAAGACTAAGCCTGGCGGTCCTGGTTGGGCCAAGCTACGCTCAATGGCTGAAGCCGACGGCGTTGATATTGAAGCTGAGTGTAACCATAGACCATGGAAACTGCCTTATGAAGTTTTATGTGTTTTCTTGGGCACCTTGATGATTTACGGATGCCTCTTCGGCATAGGTTGCTTCATATTTTCAAATGTGACCACAGGCATTATTCTTTTTTTGATTTCGTCTGTTTGCTGCCTCTCTATTTTTAAAATATGGAATGGCTTTTCTAAAAGGTAGAAACTTTAGCAAACTAATTGCTCTGGATTATCTTTGAATTTCAGTTTAAATTTCTTGATCACAAGAGCTAATTGGCTATTAAAGAAATCTAGTAGAAGTAATCATTTAACCATAGAAAACTAACGATGCCTTTCAGGAAAGAAGATAGTCGCATATATACGGAAACTAGAGACACATTTAAAAAATCGGTTAAAGATTTAATCGGTCAGTGGGAAGGCATGAAAGAAAATGCCAAAAGAGATACTGGCTACTATAGTAAAAAAGCTGAAGCACTGGCAAGAGCTGCCGCAAATGAGGCAACAGCAAGAAGCTTCAGATCGACCTGCGAACGTCGAATACATTGGCTTCAGTTAATTCTAGGGATTAACAAAGTTAAAGTGCCTAAAGACAACATAAGGAGGGAGTACAGTAAGCTGAGTCTGGGGATCAAGCAAGTTCTCGGAAAGACGATCACCAAAGGCGACAAATTTGCCTTTGATACAAGTGACTTGGATAAATCGGTTGAAAATGCTCAACTCCTGAAAAGTGCCCTTGAAGCACTTAAAGGAAATAAAAATAAAAAATATCCTGCGATAACACACAATAAATTTAAAGATACGGAGGCTAAGGATTTAATTAGTTATTCTGATGATCTTAAGTACTCAGCAATTAAAGATAAACTAAAAGAGAGCATAAAAAACATCCCCAAAAATGATGATCCTCTAAAAGAACTTGAAAAAGAAATAAAAAACAGTTCTGACAAGGTGGCGGAAGTAAAGAAAGCAAAAGGCAAGTCACAATCTGTATATAATGATTATCTAAAATTAAAACAAGATCTTGAGGATGCCTTAAGCTTAGGAGAATATTTTGTGAAATCATTTTTTAACCAAAGCGTTAGCAAGTCTGGTCCTGTTTCAAAGTTTGAGAGCAAAACCAATAAGTTAACGAATGATCAGGAAAATCCAACCTCCGCGCCGGATTCAGCTGAAAAAGACGCTAAGGGCTCATTCATGCTGGCAAGCAACCAGCTCAAAAGCCAGATGTTAAACTATAAAAAAATTACCGAAGAAGTAATTGATACTTGGATCTATTTTCACCGGTTTATTGAGAAACATAAAAGTGCTGAAGTCATTGATGATTCTGCCGCAAATGTCATTCTTAGTATCAGAAGGGCGAATCGTTCAAATTTCTTTAAAGAGGGAATCGACCAAAATGGTGAAGTTCTCGATAAGCTTATCAATCCTATGAAATCCTTGGCTAAGGATAGTAAAAAGAAAAGAGGCCCAAGGAAAACATCTGAATCCGACAGTTCTGCCAAATCCGGTAGTTCTGTCGATGGTTCTAGCGCTTCAAATGGTCTGGACGGTCTTCGAGCTATTTTTGGTGGGTAATGTGCCTGGCCCGCGATTCTCTTAGAAAAGCCAACGCTACAGCGCCAAGTTCAAAAGCGAGGCGGTAAAGATGATAATAATCGATGGGGTTTCTGTGAAGGAGGCGTCCGAACAAATGGGAGTCCCCGCGGACGTCTTGCATGCCTGGGGCAAAAGCACTTGGACAAGGTCGAGGCTAAGAGTTCCAACGGCGCACAGAGTCCAAAGGCAATGTCGGCCTGAGTGGGCGGATCTGCGTAAGCAGTTAGCCAAGCAGCAGACAAGCTTATCGGTTTGCCTATGACACAACTGAACCTGTGAACAAATTACCGAGAATTCCATGTTCACAAAACCCAAGGCACAGCAAAGCATTAAGATTTAAGTAAAGTCATGATCGTTTGGAGTATTGTCTCTGTATCAATCTGAACTTGCTCCCTTAACTCGCCCACAGAATTTCCGTGCTCCACAAATTCATCGGGCCAGCCAAAACGTTGTACCGGATGTTCGGTGCCGCTCAACTGAAGTGCTTCGAGTATGGCAGAGCCGAAGCCACCCATGAGCACGTTATCTTCAAGTGTCACAATTAATTTGCTGGCTTTCACGGATTCAAGCAGCAGCTGAGTATCCAGCGGTTTTACAAAACGCGCGTTAATGACACCTGCCTGTAGGTTGTGTTCCTTAAGCTGGTCAGATAGTTTTAGTGCCTCCTCAACCATTGATCCGATTGCCCAAATTTCAATCTCACCCGCAGGAAGCAGCCGCTGTGCCTTGCCGATTTCAATCGTCTGCGGCATTTCCTTGATAGCGGTGCCGTTGCCTTTTCCACGTGGATAACGCACAAAGGCGGGACCTTTGTGTGCGATGCCAGTAGCAATCATATCAGCAAGTTCATCTTCGTTGGCCGGTGCCATGATGACTGTATTTGGTATACATCGCAGGTAGGAGAGGTCGAAGAGACCATGGTGGGTGGCTCCGTCATTGGGTGATAGCCCGGCCCGGTCCAGGCAGAAAAGTACCGGAAGGTTTTGCAAGGCAACATCGTGAATGATCTGATCGTAGGCTCTCTGTAGAAATGTAGAATAAATGGCGCAAACCGGATGGAATCCGGAAGTGGCCATCCCCGCAGCACATAGTACAGCGTGTTCTTCAGCGATACCAACATCAAGAAATTGATCCGGAAGCGCCTTCTCAAGTCGGTTGAGTCCGGTGCCGGTGGGCATGGCAGCGGTGATGCCGACAATTTTTTTATCTTTTTTAGCTAGTTTGACTAGAGTGTCTCCCATGACATCCTGGTACTTTGGAATATCTGAAGAATCTGCTGAGGTTTTACTGTTACCCGTTTGGACATCGAATGGGCTGGCACCGTGGAAATATTCCGGATTCTTGATCGCCATATTGTAGCCTTTGCCCTTGGTGGTTAGAACATGCAGAAGGATCGGTTGCTCGGATTGCTTTGCAAACTGCAGGTAGTATTCAAGCTTTTTGTGATCATGTCCGTCGATCGGACCAATGTATCGAACATTAAATTTCTCGAACAGTGATGAGGGTACAAAGAAGTCTTTTGTTTCCCGTTTCCATTTTGAACCGAATTCAATAATGGACTGCCCGCCCGGAATTTTCTGTAAAAAGGATTCAAAGTCGTCGTTTATACGGTTGTAGATCGGGTTTGTGATCAACTCATTGAAATAACGTGGTAGGGCTCCAACGTTTTTTGCAATGGACCATTTATTATCATTGAGGATAATGATGAGGCGCTTGGTCGAAGTTGCTACATTGTTAAGCGCCTCCATGGTAATACCACAGGTAAATGCAGCATCGCCACAGAGCGCGACGACATGTTCATCCGAGCCACGTTTGTCACGGGCAATTGCCATACCCAGAGCTGCTGAAAGTGCAGTGCCTGCGTGTCCGGCTCCGAACGAGTCGTGGTCACTTTCACTGCGATTGAGAAAACCACTTAGCCCCTCGGACTGACGTATTTTATCAAAACGTTCATCGTTGCGACCGGTAAGCAATTTGTGGACATATCCCTGATGTGCCACATCGAAAACAAAGCGGTCTTTGGGAGTGTTGAAAACCCGATGCAAACCAATCGTGAGTTCAACAACACCAAGATTTGGACCAATGTGTCCTCCGTTTTTCGATGTTGTTGCAATAATGCGTTCTCGAATTTCCCTGGCGAGGGCAGGTAGTTCTTCTTCGCCAAGCCTTTTTACGTCTTCAGGTGACTGAATATTCTCTAGTAAAGCCATTTTATAAATTATAGTTGTCTCAAAAAGTTACAAACGTTGCGTCAATCAATTCGCACTTTCTGTATGATTGAAGGCGCTTAACTCACCGGTTTCCAAATTGAGTTGTTCAATTTTTAATTCAGCGTCCCGCAGTTTTTTCTGACAATTCTTAAGTAGTATCGATCCTTCTTCAAATTTGGCAATTAGTTCGGCGAGAGGGGTATCGCCGTTTTCCATCGATTCAAGTAGAGTCTCGAGGCGTTCGAGAGCATCTTCAAAAGAGAGCGTGTCTGTTTTTTTGGACATTTTAACTGGTATGTGGGTTTGTTTGCGAAGGTAACTTGTCGAGATCTGTTTTACCCTTATTTAATTTCTTTTTCAAACGCTTCGAGGACAGTATCCAGATCGACATATTTATTAATCAGATTTTTAATGATTGGGATTTTGTCTGAATCGCTTGGCTGCGTTTTTACGGTCATTTGGTTTATCTTTGATGCGACCGTATAGCTATCATCGCAACAAATGATAATCGGTATAGCTGTCTTCTTAATCATGTCCATCAATTTTTGATGCGGCAATAGATCGTGTGTTAAAATAATGCCTGACACGACTTTTTCTCTGGCAATTCCTTCAGCAGCAATTGCAGCCAGGAGGATATCTTCGCGGTCGCCCGGTGTGATAATCAATGACCCTGGAGCCATCAGTTCAAAAAGGCCTTTTGCAGCCATATCACCGATGAAGACTTTATCTGCACGTACACTTTTCGCTTGTTCACCTCCGTTCAGCCAGCATCCGTCAATCTCTTTGACAATCTGGTTTAGCTTGGGGACGGCAAGCTTACAGTTGGTTGGTATGCATCCAAGTAGTGGGACACCCATTCGGTCCAGTGCGATCCTACAGTATTTTTGAACCGTTTCCAGCTTGCTCGCTTCTACTTTATTAATGATGGCTCCGATCACATCAACACCTGCCTGGTTAAACAGAGCTTTGTTGAGCGCAATTTCATCAATGGGGCGACCGATGCCACCGCGTGCGACAATGATTACTTTTGCTTCCAGGCGTTTGGCAACCTCGGCATTGCATAAGTTGAAGACCGAGCCGACCCCGGCATGTCCGGTGCCTTCTATAATAATGTATTCCTGACCGTAAGCCGCACGATCAAAGGCGCGACACATTTTGTCTATCAGTTGTGTGTGGGTTGCGTCAGGATTATCCAGAAAGTTGCGTGTAAATTCAGAGTGGATCGCGATCGGACTCATTGCCTTGATCGGTACTTTCGTATCAAATATCTGTTCGATAAGGACCGAGTCTTCATCAATCGCCTGACCTTCGACTTCAAGAAAGCGTTGGCCCACCGGCTTAATAAAACCGACTTTAGTTGTTAATGCGCTCAATGCTGAAAACAACGCCAGACTGGTTGTTGTCTTGCCATCATTCATGCGTGTTGCGGCGATGAAGATGCGCTTTGTTGACTTGTTCCTCGGTGTCGTCTGAAGTTTACTATCGATTGGATCAGTACACATGTTTTTGGAGATGCGTTGTAGTCGTCGTAGAATAGATTAGTTTACTAATTATTCAACTACAGTGACATCTTCGTTTAGCTCCTGGCCATCGGTTGGGTAGAGTAGTTTCCGGCTGATGGCTTGAGAGGCCACCATGACAGCAGTACCAAATATATCGCTGATTTTCGAGCTTCGGCTTATTTCGGCAGCGGGTTTGGTCAGGCCAGTTAGTATCGGCCCATAATTGTTTGTCTGCGTGAGTACCTGTATCAGTTTCAACGAGATATTTGCCGCGTGCAGATCCGGAAAAATCAAGACATTTGCCTGGCCGGCCACACTGCTGCCGACGTGTTTGGTCTTCGCAACGGCGGGATCCAGAGCAGTATCAACCTGCAATTCCCCATCGATTTCCATCGGGATATTAAGTTCTTTTGCTCTTTGGCGAGCAAGTTCCGTGGCGGCTTTCACTTTGAGGACCGTAGGATTGTCGCTGGAACCGCTCTTACTGGTGTAGCTGAGCATGGCGACACGTGGAGTAGTATTGGTCAAATGGTAGCTCAAGGCAGCCGTCCTGACGGCAATGTTAGAGAGTTGCTGGCTGGTTGGATCGGGTATTACGGCGCAGTCAGAAAGAAACAATGTGCGTGCGTCACCGGTTTCGTGATCATTAAAATCGAGGATATTGAGAGAAGAAATATCTTTTGATTTGTGATGTTGCGGTATGATTTGAAAGAGTGGTCTGAGTGCACTCGAGGCAGTACTTGTCGCTCCGGAAACAATAGCGTCTGCATGAGCGGTGGCGAGCATCAAGGTTGCGAAGTAGTTTGGGTTTTTCAGATATTCGGCGGCATCTCGATCATCCATCTTTCGAAACCGGCGAAGACCTTGAAATTTCTGCATAAAGTCGTCCCAGTCGCTACTCTGACGAGGTTCGATAATACGTACTTTTTCCAGGTTTATGCCGAGTTTTTTTGAATTGGATTCTATCTTTGCTCGGTCACCAACCAGGATTGCCGCACCCAGTCTGTGTGCGGAAAAATCGTGGGCAGCTTGTAAAATACGCGGATCCGAGCCGCCGGGAAAAACAACCCGCTTCGGATGACGTTTCAAGCGTTCAACAAGTCGATTGATCAGTGACATAATAGTAAATGAGATAAGCCGTGGGATGTTTAATAAAATAAAACCTTGGTTAAACAGTTAAAATATACAATTGCTAAATTTCTTCCCGGAATAGTTTGTTTAGACCTATTCGAGAATTGCCTTCACGTCTTATGCTCAATGATTATCAAGAACATACTCGTCGTTAGTTTTTCGACAGCCGGCTCTCGTATACTAGGGCTGCTGCGCGACATCTTGATCTTTGCAGCTTTGGGAGCCACTCGGTGGAACGATGCCTTTATCTTGGCATTGACGCTTCCGAATCTCTTTCGCCGGTTACTGGGCGAGGGCGCACTTACCTCGGCGTTGGTTCCGGTTTTTTCAGATGTATTGAAAAAGTCCGGGCGTTCTCAGGCTTTTGTGTTTTTAAATCAGGTGCTGCTGCGCCTGTTATTGATACTTATTACGCTGGTTGTCGGTGGCATCTTACTGCTGGGGCTGCTGTCAAATAACGATTTGCTGCCGGAAAAGTGGGTTCTCGGGGCAAACCTTTCAGTCATTTTACTGCCTTACATGCTCTTTATCTGTCTGGCAGCAATTGTATCCGCAGGGCTAAATCTAGTTGGGCGTTTTGCCGTCGCTGCAAGTACCCCCATGTTGTTAAACGCCTCAATGATCGGTGCGCTTTTAATTGGTATATGGCTGGAAGACGAACCGGGAAGGATCGTGTACTGGCTTTGTGGGGGCGTTCTCTTCGGTGGATTTTTGCAACTTGCGGTGCCGACCTGTGACCTGGCATATCAAGGTTGGCGTCCGAAGATGGGAGAACCTCTACGGGCAGAGATCGCAGAATTGTGGCAATTGTTTGTACCCGGAGTACTGGGAGCTGCCATTTTACAGGTTAACATACTTGTTTCCCGTTTGCTTGCATATTCCTTGGATGAGTCAGCTGTTTCGGTACTCTACCTTGCCAGCCGTCTGATGGAGCTGCCGTTGGGCATTTTTACCGTTGCAGTTGCAACGGTATTTTTCCCGATACTCGCTGGTGCGGTGTCGGATGAAAACGATCAAGCCTTTGCAAAATCCTTTGTCCAGGGTATGCGGCTGATCATCGGCATATCACTACCGGCTGGGATTGGTCTGATTATCCTCAGTGAACCTATTCTGGAGTTGATCCGATGGGGGAATTTTGACAGCGATAATGCTGCACAGACGGTTCCATTGATCGCTGTCTATGGTTTGGGATTGCCGTTTTACTCAGCGTCGACCTTTGCCACTAAGGGATTGCACGCCTGTAAAGATATGCGTTCACCGGTGCGTGTCGCCGGGCTTTGCCTGTTGGTAAACCTAGTCAGTAGTATTGTGCTGATGCAGTTTTTGGGTGCGGTCGGACTGGCTATCAGCAATGTTCTCGCTGCCATTGTTCAGACTGTCTGTCTTTGGCGGGCGCTTACAAGACACCGTAGTGGACTGAATGAACTGCCTCTCCGTGACGCATTTTTGAAGATTGGCGCCTCCGGTATGGTTATGGGCCTGGTTTGCTTGATTGGAGCTCAGGCACTTTTAAGTTTTGGTTTCTCGGCCAAAGAGTATGCACTCGTAACGCTTTGTCTGGTAATTCCTGGCTGTATCATCGTTTACTTCACCATTTTATACTGGTTAAGGTTCGAAGAACTGAAGATACTAACAACTTACCTGAAAAGATGGATCACTACCCGGAAAAGAAGTTGACCTTGTGGGTTGAAAGCAGTCGTTGAGTTAAAAACGCTTACAGAATGGATAATTCACTAGAGGGCTTTAGTTACAAATCGCTACAGAAAAGGCTCGAAGGCGCGGGTCTAAATCCCGTGCACACAAAAGCCTTGTTCCGAGCGTTACAACGACGCTTAACTGGCAGCAGCCTTGAGCTCAATGACGAAATCCCGCCGTCTGTGAAACGTTGGCTGGCGAGCGAAGCATCCCCTCGGCCCGATCCAATGCATGCAGTCAGCGAAGTCGCCAGTGTCGATGGATTTACCCATAAGTATTTATTGGAATTGGCCGACGGATCAAAGGTCGAAGCGGTGCGAATGGGATTTCCGGGCCGTTATACCGCATGCCTGAGCAGTCAGGTCGGCTGTGCGATGGGCTGCGTATTTTGTGCTACAGGGCAAATGGGATTTTCCAGAAACCTGAAGTCAGGTGAAATAGTTGCCCAGGCCCATCACATCGAGCGTGAGCTTCGCAACAAGTCCGGGGAAGCTTTGCGCAATATTGTAATGATGGGCATGGGCGAGCCGTTGCACAACTTTGATGCCGTTATGGAGGCCCTTGATATCCTGACCGACACACGTGGTCTCAATATCGGGCCGGCAAGGGTTTCCATCAGTACAGTCGGCTACATTCCGGGTATTCAAAAGCTGGCACGACATCCCAAGCGATACTCGCTGGCAGTCAGTCTTCATGGTGTTGATGACGAAGAGCGGCAGACCTTGGTGCCGATCAACAAGCGTTGGCCCTTAGGTGAATTACTGGAGGCTTGTCGTGAATACTCATCTGTAAAACGTGCTCGGGTATTTTTTGCCTGGACGCTGATCAAAGACGTGAATGACAGCGATAACCACGCACGGAAATTAGGTGAATTGCTCAAAGGTATAGACGCGCATGTTAATCTGATCCCTCTAAATCCAACGGAAGGATTTGAAGGACAGGCTCCGGACGAGTCACGCGTGCGTGCGTTTCAAATGATCATCCAGCAGTCAGGCCTGCCGAGCACAGTGCGTCAACGCCGTGGAATCGATGTCGCTGCCGGGTGTGGCCAATTGCACTCTCTAAAGTCTGGCTGATCACCCTTTCACCAAGCCTCTGCAGAGCGCTGTTTTACAGTAAAATTAATTAGCTGAATTCTGTGCAGCTCTGCGCGAATCGGATACGCCGGATGAATTGGATCGAAATATGCCGAAAATCCACTCTTTCAAATTAAATTGCTCCAGTAAGCTTCGGAGACCAACGGTCAGAAAGCCCAGTGTGTAGATGAGCAGAAATTGACCAATAATGTACTTTTCGGCCTTAATGTAGTAGGCGAAACTAAATGCACAGTAGACGCCCATCAGAATCTCAACAGTGGGGAACCAGTTGGCTTTGAAACTGTACTTCTTTTTTTTCTGTGTACCACTTTTGGGTGTGCGGACAAAAGGACTGGTCACTCCCAGAAGCGCTTCAAAAACCGCACGTGTATTGGAGAGTGCAATGCCGACGCCGATACAGACCAGCCCGGGCAGATACAACAGGTTCCAACCCTTTTTGCTTCCCTGTGCAAACTGGCTGACGCAGTAGAGTGCACTCGGGCCAGTGAGCGAAATCATGATCGCGGTGATGAAGGGTATCAGCTGCCAGATGGACAGGGTGATGTGTGTATTCATCAGAACGGGTAGGGCAAGCAGTGCCATGAGTGCCATCAGTGGATGGATGCAGTAATGCGTCATGTGCAGGAAGGCCTGAACTTTGGCAAACAGAGGAGCCTCCGAGCGCAGAACGCGCGGCATGATCTTAATTGCCGTTTGGATAGAGCCCTTTGCCCAGCGGAATTGCTGGCTTTTGAACGCGGCGTAGCTTTCCGGAAGTTCTGCGGGAACGACTACATCGGGATAGTAGGCAGCGGTCCATCCTGCCAGCTGACAGCGATAGGAGAGATCCATATCTTCGGTGAGCGTATCGTCCTGCCAGTTGCCACCATCGATGATCGCCTGTTTTCGCCACAACCCTGCGGTGCCATTGAAATTGAGAAAAAGATTATTGTAGCTGCGGGCGCATTGCTCGATCATAAAATGGCCGTCGATGCCGATTCTCTGTGCACGGGTAAGCAGGGATTTTTCTGGATTCAGGTGGCCCCAGCGCGCCTGTACAAAGCTTAGCCGATCGTCACTTTTAATTGCCGGGACCAGTTTGTGAAAAAAATCGAGGGGTGGGATGAAATCGGCGTCGAAGATGGCGATATACTCGCCTTTGCAACGGTCCATAGCGTAGCGTAGCGCGCCTGCCTTAAAGCCAATGCGATTTTCGCGACGAATGACATGGATGTCGTGGCCGTCCGCTTGCAGCTCTTTTGCCAGCGTATCGACAATGGCACAGGTTTCATCGTTTGAATCATCCAGGATCTGGATTTCGTGTTTTGCTGTTGGATAGTCGATTTTAGCGACTGCACGGATCACGCGCTCTGCCACATTGGCTTCGTTGTAGAGCGGTATCTGCGTCGTTACATAGGGAAGTTCTTCCGGCGTCTCAAACAATTTTTTGCCGGATTCAAACAGAGACTGTGCCTTGGCGCGTTCTCCTTTATGACGCCGCAGGAACAAGCCGATCATCAGATAGCAATTTATTCCGTAAATAAGCAGGCAGGCAGCTGACAGGATGTAGAGTGTAAGTATTAGTGTCATTTTTGATAGATAATATCAATGCAAGGCATCGCTGTGCAGGATCTTCAAATAGAAAATTTATGTTTCGTTTATAACGTTACTTTGAACTCGCTTTTACCAGTTGATTACCTTCCGGCTTTTTCAGCGGTTTCCTTTTCCAGACGCTCAATGTACTCTGAGACATTGCAGGTAAGCATGCGGGTGCTGCCGGGAGAGACTTCCAGAACCTTGTTGACGACTCCGTCGAGAAAGGCTCGGTCGTGGCTGACGAGAATGACTGTGCCTTCAAAGAGGTTGATGGCTTCCTGAAGCACTTCCTTGGATTTGATGTCCAGGTGATTGGTCGGTTCGTCGAGGATCATGCAGTTGCAGGGCTGCATCAGCATTTTTGACAGGGCGACGCGGTTCTTTTCACCGCCGGAGAGTACGGCCGTTTTTTTCAGTGCTTCGTCACCACTGAAGAGCAGGGCACCCAAGGCGCCGCGCGGATTGGCATCGGGATTGCCGGCTGCGGCTAATTCGACTTCTTCGAGTACGGTGTTTTCCGGTTTGAGTTCTTCGGCCTGCGACTGGGCAAAGTAGCCGATCACGGTATTGATTCCCTTTTCAACCGTGCCGTTCTGGTAGGGCTCCTGACCTGCCATGATGCGTGCAAGGGTGGATTTTCCGGCGCCGTTGACGCCGACGACGGCAATGCGGTCACCCTTGTCGATGCGTAGGTTGAGACCGTTAAAAATAACGTTATCCCCGTAGGATTTGTGCAGGTCGGTTATGGTGATTACTTTTGCACTGGCAGGTGGTGGAGGGGGGAAGCGGAAAAACATCTTCTTTTCATCGCGGGGAATGGTTATGAGCTCTAATTTTCCGAGCGCTTTGATGCGGCTCTGTACCATGCTGGCTTTTTTTACATTAGAGCGGAAGCGGGCGATCCATTCCTTAGTTTCCTTAATTTCCTTCTGCTGATTGGCGTAAGCTTTGCGCAGCGTTTCGAGTCGCTTCCCGCTCTCAGACACGTAAAAGCTGTAGTTGCCCTTGAAGCTGTTAAGATTACCCAGTTTAAGTTCGAGGGTGCGGTTGGTTACCTCGTCGAGAAAAGCGCGGTCGTGGGAAATGACAATCAGCGCTCCCTGATAGTGTTTCAGATACTGTTCGACCCAGTTCTGTGAAACGATGTCCAGATGATTGGTCGGCTCGTCCATGATGAGGAGCGACGGATTTTGCAGCAGAAGCTTTGCGAGAGCGATGCGCATTTGCCAGCCCCCTGAGAACTCTCCGGTATCCCGATCAAAGTCCTTTTCCTCAAAGCCCATGCCCATGAGAATACGCTCAATGCGCGACTTCATCTTGTTCGGTTCGTAGTTTTCTAGTTGTTGCTCCCACTCGCCCATCTGATCGATCAGTTCATAATACGCTTCTTCGGAAGTGTCCATCTCCAGCATGTTCGCTTCGGCTTTTTCGAGTTTCTCCTGAAGTTCTTTTATGTCACCAAAGGCGCTCTCTGCCTCGGCAAAGAGCGTTTTTCCGGAAACCGAGATACCATCCTGCGGAAGATAGCCGATGCTGACGTAATCCAGCTTGTCTACGGAACCGGATTCCGGCTCAAGTTCTCCCATTAACATACGCAGGAGCGTTGTTTTACCTGAACCATTTGATCCTACCAGTGCGATGCGATCATGTGGGTTGATGACGGCATTGATCTTATTGAAGAGAACTTTTTTGCCGAAATTGTGTGAGACCTGATTGATCGTGATCATAATGGAAAGCTGCTAGGGATTTTCGTAGCTGGATGCTGGGAACATCGAAAAACAAATGATGAAAGCGATTCGTTTACCAATGGCAAAGGAAAAGGCTTTGAACATCGAACATCGAACATCGAACGTTGAACTTTGAATTATCCTTATAGTAGATCCAAGTTATTCATCAATGCCTTCCTGAGTGGAGCCGCTTG
>CAWUII010000038.1:0-25598 GCA_963922575.1 uncultured Opitutia bacterium | reverse complement strand
GACACAGTTGCTACCATTTTGGATAAGAATCATGGGGCCAGATGATTACATACTTAGCTATAAGTGTGAGCTCTGCGGCGTCGACATGGACGTTATGACTTTGATCGCTTTTCCCAAGGGCGACGATCATCAATCGGCTGCACGGGAACCGATTGTATGCGCACCCCGGCGAGCGCCGGATGATGGCGCAGCAATTTGTAGTTCTTACTGGTGATTTTAAAGGTAAGCGATTGCGCTATGTCTGCTTCAACCACCTGTCCATCGACCAGAAAGCCCAGACCCGAGCGGGTGGAACCGTGATCCGTGTCGATCATAGCGCGGAAGGATTCAATAAAGTCGGCAGCCTTGCTGTGCTGTGGATTGAGAATGAAAGTCACGCCCTGGATAACACGTGGGATCGATTGTTCCAGGTCGAAAACTTCGTGTGCAACCAGACCGGTTTCGCCGTTGCGGCGGTTGATCTGACCGTGGATCAGGGCAAGCTTACCTTCTTCCAGGCGTGAGCCATTTTTCTCATACGGTTCCGGAAACATAATAACTTCGTACGAGTGATCAACTGTGGCAATATTGAAGACCGCCATCTGTCGACTGTCCTTGCGCGTGTATTTTATCTGCAGGTTGCTGATGATTCCACCCAGTCGGTAAGTGGTGCGATCATCGAAATTGACGAGTTCATCCGGGCTTCTGAAAGTATCGATCGCTACGTCGAGGCCCGCAAATGCATCCATCGGATGTCCGGAAATGTAAACACCCAGTAATTCTCTTTCATAGCGAAGTTTTTCCGTAATAAGCATTTCCGGTACCGTTTTTCGCAAACTTCCATTGTTGAACGGACGACCGTTGGCCTTCGAATCGTTAAAATCCATAATTTCGAACAGCGAGCTCTGGCCCGATGCGTAGTCGCGCCGTTTACTCTCCGCTTCGGCAAGTTCAGCATCGAGCGAATCAAGCAATTCGGCGCGGTCTTGCCCCAGCAAATCAAACGCACCGGTTTTAATCAGTGCTTCAATGACGCGACGGTTTACTGCCTTTTCCGCCTGGCGAGCGATGAAGTCGGCAAAACTCTCGTAAGGGCCGTTGCTTTCACGTTCTTCAATAATCAGCTTTGCCGCTCCTTCACCGACGCCTTTGATGGCTGCCATGCCAAATCGGATCCTGCCGCTGGCTCCATCGATGATGGGAGTAAATGTAGCGCCGGAGTCATTGATGTCCGGGTTGAGGACCGGCACGTTCATGGCATTGCACTCACTCAGGAGGTGGGAGATTTTGTCTGCATTGCCCTGTTCTGAAGTCAATACTGCGGACATGAATTCAATCGGGTAATTCGCCTTCAAATAGGCGGTTCGATAACTCAGCATCGCATAGGCCGCGGAGTGTGATTTGTTAAACCCGTACTGGGCAAATTTTTCCAGCAGAGCAAAGATCGCGATGGCGGTTTTTACGTCGATGTTATTGGTTTTGCGTGCGCCATCGATAAATACCTGTTTCTGCTCATCCATCACAGATTTGATCTTTTTACCCATCGCACGGCGTAGAATATCGGCACCTCCCAGTGTGTATCCGGCAATAATCCTTGCGGACTCCATGACCTGCTCTTGGTAAACCAGAACGCCGTAGGTTTCCTGAACTAAGTCTTTCAAAAGCGGGTGAGGCACTTGGACGGTTTCAGGGTTTTTCTTACCTTCGATAAACTGGGGTATAAATTGCATCGGGCCGGGACGATAGAGGGCAATCAACGCGATGATTTCTTCAAAAGAACTGAGACCTATCTGTCGACAGAGCTGTTGCATGCCGCCGGATTCCAATTGAAAGACCGCAGTGGTGCGACCGCTGTTAAGCAAGGTGTAGGTGGCTTCATCATCCAGCGGAACTTGTTCGATTTCAAACTCGGGCATGGAGTTGGTCTTGCGTACAAAGGCCTGGGCGTCGTCAATGACCGTAAGTGTTTTCAGCCCTAAAAAGTCCATTTTTAAAAGGCCAAGGTCTTCGCTGGGGCCTTTGGGATATTGCGTGGTCAGGTCTCCTTCCTGCAAAGTCACCGGCACCAGATTGGTGATGTCCTGGTCCGCGATGATAACACCACAGGCGTGTTTACCGGTGTTTCGGATCATTCCTTCGATGACACGACCTTGCTCAATAATAGTGCCGGCAATCGGATTGATTGAAATTTCTGCAGAGAGCTCAGGCGACTTTTTTACCGAATCATCCAACGTTATGTTCAGCTCGTCAGGGATCATTTTTGCAATCCGGTTGGCCTCGGAAAACTCCAGTTCGTTCACCCGGGCCAGATCGCGCACGATCATTTTGGCGCCAAAGGTACCAAAGGTGATGATATTGGCGACACGCTCTTTGCCGTACTTTTCACGGACATAGTTAACAACTTCATCGCGCCGTCGCATACAGAAATCCACGTCGAAATCCGGCGGTGAGACACGTTCAAGATTAAGCATTCGCTCAAAGAGCAGGCCGAAGCTGAGTGGGTCAATATCGGTGATTTTTAGTACGTAAGCCACAATGCAACCCGCACCGGAACCACGACCTGGCCCGACGGGAATGCCTTTTGTACGCGCCCAGTTGATAAAGTCCCAGACGATGAGAAAGTAGTCGACAAAGCCAGTTCCGGTAATGATGGCGAGCTCGTATTCCAGTTGCTCGCAATAGCGCCTATCATCGTCGGAGGCGGCTTCCCAGTTGGCGCGACAGGCATCGTAATCGGTTCCGTAGCGCCCCTTCAGCCCCTGCTTACACAATTCAAAAAGGTAGAGTCCGTTGGCCTTGTATTCCTGTCGCTGCGTTTCATCCAGCCGGATGGGCTCGTGTCCGTCACGGGTAAGCACCTCGTTCTTTTTCTCAACGTAGATATCGAGAATTCTGTCAAAATTGGTATGGTCGTCGTTTGTGTTGATCTCCAGCGGACGCTCATAGACCGGATAGTGGTTTTCTCCAAAAGGAAGCTTCACCTCACACATTTCGGCGACTGCTGAGGTATTGAGAACCGCTTCCGGAACTTCTTTGAAAGCGAGCTCCATCTCTTCACGTGATTTCAAGTAGAATTGATGTGAGTCGTAGCGCATGCGCTTCTCATCGCGGACTTTGGCACCGGTCTGTATGCAGAGCAGCGAATCATGCGGTTCCCAGTCGGTGTTTTTAACGTAGTGTACATCGTTGGTTGCAACAACTTTGAGGCCAAACTCAGTCGCCAGTTTAAGCAGATCCGGAATGATGCGGCGTTGCTCTTCTATGCCGTGATCCATGATTTCGATAATGAAATAATCCTTACCAAAGATTTCGATAAATCGGGCCGTTGCTTCGCGCGCCTGAGCAAAATCACCCTTGAGAAGGAGTTGTGGAACCACTGCCGCCAGACATCCTGAAAACCCAATCAGTCCTTCACTGTACTGGATCAGTGTTTGCATATCGGTACGGGGATTGCGATAGAAGCCCTCCGTGTGTGCCTTGGAGACAATCTTGCAAAGATTCTGGTAGCCGGTGAAATTGCGGGCCAGAAGTCCCATGTGATGGGATTTCTGCTTTGCACGCAGTTCGTTGGAAGTCGCCAGATGATCTTCGTAAACCAGATAGATCTCACAGCCAAGAAGCGGCTTGATACCATGCTTCTCAGCCTGTTTAAAGAAACTGGTCAGGCCATAGAGCACACCGTGATCAGTGATCGACAAAGCTTTCATGCCCAACTCGGCAGCATGTGCGCAAAGCTGGTCCGTGCGCGAACAACCATCCAGCAAGCTGTGGTCGGTGTGAACGTGGAGGTGGACAAATTCGCGATCTTTTTCGGACATAGGTAAGATACTGAAAACCGTAACTGTTCTATGAAAGTTAAAAACCAAAGAACTTATTAACAATGAGCGAAAATTCAGGTTTTCAGTAATTTTACGATGACAAAAGCATGGAAGCACTCAACCTAAACTGTCTGAATGTATCGGTTTTGGTAATGCTTTGATCGGGCTGATACCATCTATTTACTTAAATCTGTAAAATTCTTGAGTAATTCAAAAAGACAGGGATGGTTGCCTACATGAATATTCATCCAACTGCGATTGTTTCCGACGATGCTGCGATCGGTACTGGTTCGGTCATCGGACCCTACTCGGTGATTGAAGAGGGTGTGATTCTGGGTGAGAATTGCTCAATCGCAGCACATGCTATCTTGCGTCGGGGTTCCGTGTTGGGCAATGAAGTCGTGGTCGACTCCTTTGCCGTAATTAGCGGCAACCCGCAGTCACTTAATTTTAATAATGCCACAACAAGTGGCGTCAGAATTGGTGATGGTACAGTGATCCGAGAGGGCTGCACTATCAGCCGCGCTTCCAGTGATGGTGGAAACACAGTTCTAGCCGGCAGGTGTTTTCTTATGGCTCAGTCGCATGTTGCTCACGACTGTGAGCTGGAGAGCGGCGTCGTCCTGGCAAATAACGTGATGCTTGCCGGTCATGTCAAAGTAGGAGCGAAGACTTTTATCGGTGGTGGCGCGGGAATCCATCAGTACTGCCGGATCGGTGCCTTTGCCATGATTGCCGGCAATGCTTCGATTACTGCTGATGTACCTCCGTATGTAATGGTTTCAGAGCGCAATCATGCGCATGGACTGAATCTTGTAGGATTACGTCGTGGTGGTTTTGAACGCGCTGAAATTGCAGATCTAAAGCAGTCGTATCGGTCTGTTTATCTAGGAGGAAACAGTATCAGGAAAAGAGCGGCTGAACTTTTAAGTGACGATACCTGTGGCACTACTCATACCGGCAAGGAATTTCTCAAATTTTTCGAGTCGGGAAATCGCGGTTTTGCAAAGCCTGCAAACAAATAGTTTCGGAATGATCGAATAGCCATGCAACCGTCTGAAAGTTTAAAATCTGAAAACGTTGGGCGCCCGCTTGCAATCACCTGCGGGGATCCCGCAGGAGTGGGCCCTGAAGTGATTGCCGCCGCTTTGCGCAACGATGCTTTGAGAGGCAAAGGATGTGTCTTGGTCGGGCCGGTCAACTGGGCAAGGCCACTGGCCGAAGAATTGCAGATACCCTACGCATCGGTGGGCGAGGAAGCCTTCGAAGCCGAGCCAGGCCAGCCGTCTCTGGAAGGCGCAGTTGTGGCGCTGGATGCACTAAAGACTGCAGCAAGAGGTTGTATCGAAGGGCGCTTCGGTGGCGTAGTCTCTGGCCCGGTGAATAAGTACTGGCTGCAGCAGATTGGCTTCACACACCCGGGACAGACGGAGTTTTTTGCCAAAATGTGGAACGGGGAGCCGACGATGGGCTTTGTCGGTAAGCAATTGCGCGCCGTGTTGGTAACCCGTCACATACCGCTGCGTGATGTGCCGGATGCATTGACCGCGGAGAGTCTTGAGATCGCCATCAGTCGCGCATATACACTGGCCCAATCTTTTGGAGTCGACGAGCCACGCATCGGAGTGTGTGGGCTAAACCCACATGCCGGCGAAGGAGGAGTACTTGGTCACGAAGAACGCGAGATCATGGATCCTGCGATGGACCGGTTACGCGAAAAGATGCCCGGGCTTTCAAAATGCCTTCCCGGTGATACGGTTTTCTTTCGTCAGCTCAAAGGAGAGTTTGATGTTGTCGTTGCGGCCTACCACGATCAGGCGCTTGCAGCCGTAAAGACTTTGGAGTTTGATACGGCGGTAAACGTCACTTTGGGACTCCCATTTGTGCGGACCAGTCCGGATCACGGTACCGCTTTCGATATTGCCGGGAAGGGTCTGGCTGATTGTGGAAGTTTTGCGGCAGCAATTTCAGTTGCTCGGCAGTTGACTGCTGGCGGATTATCGCTTCTTGGTAAGTAAGATTCTATTTTAGTCGTACATATGAGTGGTCTAGCTACAACAATGCTCCCCGAAGGAGTGCGTGAGGGAAATGAAAAACTGATCGCAGTGACTTTTCATGCCGGGAAGAAACTGTGCGATCTGATTGCCCAAGAAGGAAAAGATGCCTATCTCCGGGTAAAAATAACCGGTGGTGGTTGCAATGGCCTAAGCTACAAAATGAAATTTGTGGACGATGCAAAACGCGGCGACATTCTCGTTCGTTCATCAGATGTTAGAGTATTGGTTGACACCAAAAGTGCACTTTATCTGCGCGGCACCCAGCTTGATTTCTCCGACAAAATGATCGGCGGCGGCTTTAAATTCAGCAACCCAAATGCAAAATCGAGTTGTAGCTGTGGCGAAAGCTTCAGCATTTAGAACACTGAACCTGAGATTGCATCAACCCTTTCATTGAAAAAAATCACAAGCAACTTTAAGTCAATCAAATGTATAACCGAAATAATCTATTTCACGGGCAAATTCCTCCTCAACGCGCTCTTTAGTGTATGGCGTATGCAAAGATTTGTAAGTTGCAGATTTTTTCCGGTATCCACTTTTAGCATTCGGCAAATCAGGCACCTCTTCAACGCCCAGATTTTCCATAAGTTTCTTAAAATCAGTAGATAAATGTTCATATCGTATAATATGATCCATTGATACTTTACCATTAATTGTATAGTAGTGAAACTGACTGACGGACCATCGGTTTTCTCTAACCCACTGCTCAAAAGGTATTTGATTTTCGGGATGCCTTTGTGACCAATAGTAATCTGAGACTACTTTGTCCCATGGATTGCGCTCTATAGTAAATTTAAAATAAGAGTCCCAGATTTTTCTACCCACTAGCCAGCGTACATCTGTTGCATACATGTGAGACCAATATTTTCTTTTGCGGAAAAAGTTTTTTAGCTCAGAGATTACATTCAAACCTTGCCCCTCACCACGAATAAACTTCGGTATAAAATAGCCTTTGTGGTTTCTGGCGCTGTAACCATCTTCACCTTCACGCGACTGCTTTTTTTTTGTTATTGGTGCACAAACATCTTCAGGCGCACAAATTTGCTCCAAAGCCATTTGCACACTAGTGCCAGCGACCTTACCTGTTTTGATGAAAATGAACTTATATCTATATGAAATAATTGTCATTACCTTTTAAAACAGTTAGAAAGGCACTCATTATCAGTCAATCATCTTTTCAAATTATTGATTCGATCCATCGGGCCGTTGCCAGTGGATTTACGTTGTGTAATCAATTGAATCCGATGATCAAAATCTTCAAACCTTCGCATTAATCTTAATCTGGCCAATCGATTTGCAAATGGTAGTTTCACTATTGGCTTCCTGCCAAAGCCATCAATTAGAACCAAATGTGCATCGTCATCTCCCAACTGAACAACATAATTGTGCGGAATTAAATCACGAGTGGTCGGCGGTCGAATCGCCCAATCCTCTTTGAAAACCTGGATTGCCTTTTCAACAATTGAATTAAGCCCTTTTTCCCAGATGTACTGCTCCAGTGTCTGTGAAATCAGGCCGTCTGCATCGCAAATCAGATCCGTTTCGTGCGCAATGCCAAGATCGGTCTCTACCAGTCCAAATGAACGTGGAAGATGCCGTGTAATCTCAATTGGATATTGGCTATCCAAATAATCTAAAACCGTCACTTCCACTAGATTTTCGTCAAACGCTGACAAAGGTCTTAGATTTGCAGGAAATTGCTTATTAGATCTTCGAATAGCGGGCGTTCGATCCGGACGAATAACTTTCAAACATAGCTTTGAATCCATCGGATGCCGAAAGCAAAGCCGGTTACCACCGGATGCAAAAGGTTCTTGACCCTTAAGTGTAATAATTGGCTTATCGGTAGACTTCATCTTTCCAGAGATAGTCATGTGAATAAGGTAAACCTAAAGTAGTCTCTACCATGAAACTGACGATTCTTTGCCCGGAAAAATTTTCGTGGTAGAATTCTCGACCAGACGAGGCAACTTTCTGGCGTAAATCGTCGTCTTTCTGGAAACGTTCAATTTGTTTAAGTAGTGATTCCTTATCTTTAAAGAAAGCAACCTGTTCGTCTGTGAAAAAGTGGCGCATATCGCCTTTATCCCAGACGAAGGCCAACAAGCCATTCCCCATGAGCTGTGCTATTCGGGCCGATGAATACCAAGGCCAGTCTTCATAACGATTCAGATTCAACGACATTTTGCTAGTTTCCAGAACACGGTCATACTCCTGACCGTAGACGACCGGTTTTCCATAAATTCCATATGTCTCAAAGCGCATTTTTCCTTTGAGTGTATTGTGTAAATCGACAATTAAAGGATAACGATCGTCCGATTGATCACCACGCCCACAGTAAACCAAGTCCCGCTCAAATTCTATCTTAGTAGAATTATCAAAGCCTTCAACTGCCGGATCGGTCGCATTCGGAATGTAACCGACAATATTTTTGCCCGTACAAAACTGTTTCAACGGTTCTCCAGCAGTAGTGACAAAGATTGCATCAACAACCTCCTTGCGATGATGAATCATTTTTACATTCCGCTCACGCCAGAGTGGATCAACATTCCGATAAACAATAGGTATCGAAGGAGCCATCTGCTTAATCGTCTTTAGAGTATCGTTGGTTAGTAAATCACTATGCCCGATAAGAACAACATCTGGCTTAAAGTTTTCAAAGGTCTCAATAAAGCGTCTGTTAGCAGCACGAATACCCAGTGGTTTGATCCCAAGCGGCGCCTCGAATTTGGCGATATCGCGTTCGCTGTACTCGCAAATCTTCCAGTTATTACGAATCATGCCGTTAAATAACTTTCGTCCGGTAGACACTTTTACATGTCCATAACGGCGTATCATTAGATTATCAGAATGAAGAATTCGCATTTTTTCATTTAATTTACCAAGCTTGGTTTGTTCTTATTGAAACTAATTGATTTAGAATTAACACTTTGATTTTCTTATTAATGTCGTAATTGAAACTAAAAACTCAAATAGTTTACAAACATTATATCGATACCGAGTAAATATGGATGTTACAAACCTGCAAAAAAATGGCTAAAATTGTATTCTTAAGCCCTGAACACCAGTTCTCAGGAATCGATTTGCGTGAAAAAGCACTTGGTGGCATTCCAAGTGTTACGATCATGCTTGCAGAGTCTATGGCAAAGCTTGGACATCAGATTACTGTGCAAAATGCTGTCAAAGACCTTATTACTTACAATAATGTCAATTATCAACCTTTCGACAAAACAGCGAAAATTATTGGAGATTTAGTCATCTCAAACAATTCAGCCAGGCCGCTCCGAAATGTAGAAGCAAAAAAGAAGGTAGTCTGGCAACATAACCGAACAAGTTTAAGCCGTGTATACAAACGAAAGGAAATCTGGGAATTGTGCTTCACCCGACCCAATCTGGTATGCCTTTCCGATAATGCTAAAAAAAACACTTTAAGATTATTGCCTTATCGTTCCAGTACCGTGATACAACACGGAATTGAAGATGTTTTTTTTAATCCGACACCAGCTTCCTCGGCTCCCGATAAGCCGAAAGCTTTATTTGCTTCCAGACCCTATCGTGGACTGGATTGGCTTCTAAAAACTTGGGAAAGCTACATCTTACCTGCAATACCTGATGCTGAGTTACATATATGTACACCAAAGTTATCGGACCAGTATTTCGGAGCTAAGGGATTAAAAGCAATTAATGCTATCCATCATGGCCCTTTACCGAAGACGGAAGTCGCTAAATTAATGCGAGAATGCAGATTACTTTTATATCCTGGCCATCAGGACGAAACCGGCTGTTGCGTGGCATTAGAGTCGATGGCATCTGGGTTACCTATAATTACATTGGGTTACGGTTGCCTAAAAAACCAAGTGCAACACGATACTACGGGTTACATTGAAAAGAATGCTTCAGCGTTTGCTTCCAGAGCAATAAAATGTTTTCAGGATGATTCCCTCTGGCTCAAACTTCACAGAAATACTCTAAAAAGCGAATGGATAAAAAATTGGGATTCAATAGCTTGCAAATGGGAACAAGCCTTTTTGAGGGACATCTAAGGAAAACTTGCAAAACGATCAATATTAGACACTCAAACCCTGTATCTACTTACAATCAAGAGCTATTGGGCAAATAAGATTTATGCGAATAACACAAATCATGTTAGCCGAAGGTTTTGGTGGTGCAGAAAGATCTTTCGTCGATACTGCTCTAGCGCTTGCAGAGCGCGGACATCAGGTCCAGGCGATTTGCCACAAACGATTTTCAAAGATTGAATTGCTAAAAGATGTAAGTGGCATCCAGCTGGAGACGGTAAATTCTGGCAGTGAATGGGATTTCATCACACCACGCAAAATAGCCTCAAAGCTAAAGGCATTCCAATCCGAGATCATTCATACCCAACTCAAGCGAGCTGCATGGCATGGTGGCCGCGCCGGGAAAATCGCAGGAATACCCGTCGTTGCGAAGCTTCATAATTACGTCAATCTAAAGAAATATAGACATGTACACACACTGTTTTGCACCACACAGGATCAAAAAAAATATGTCCTTGAACAAAATTGGCCTGCTGGCCGAATTGAGGTAGTCCCCAATTTTTCACGGGTTGCTCCAGTTGAAAAAATACGTGATACGCGGAATTCACAGATCCAGATTTTAAGCTATGGGCGTTATGTAAAAAAGAAGGGGTTCGATTTATTACTGCGCGCATTCAAGGAACTGCTAGAGTCTGGAGCAGATGCCCACTTGACCATCGGTGGACAGGGAGAAGAGCTGGCTCCACTTAAATCACTCGCCGAAGAATTAGAAATTCAAGATTTTGTCCAGCTGGGCGTATGGATCGACGATGTAACTGCTGCTCTGGATACAGCAGACCTTTTTGTACTACCCTCTTTAGATGAGCCATTTGGAATCGTGATGCTCGAGGCAATGGCTCGAGGAGTGCCTATCATTTCAACGCGAACAAAAGGTCCTGAAGAAGTTCTCGATAAAAATACTGCCAGCCTGGTCAAAATTGGTTCAGTCAAAGCGTTATTTTGTGAAATGCAGAAGTATGTTGATGGCCCAGAACAGGCTTTTGAAAAAGCACACAAGGCACTGGAATGCTACAAATCAAATTATCATCAAAGCGCAGTTTTGCCAAAAATAGAATCACGCTATCAACAAGTTATCGACGGTTCATAACAATTCACGTATGTAAACTCAGCGGTGCGAGTTATCGAGCTCAGTGAATACGTGCCGTTTTACCCATTGGCATTTCAGTCTTTTTAGCAGGGAAGAACTGATTCCAATTTTTTAAAAGGTACACTCTACGTTTGAATCCACGCTGCATTTTGATGAGATGTCTTTTTACTTTTTTCCAACCAACCCGTGATGCTTCGCTTCGGGATGCCTTGACAATCGAAGACTCTATAATGGGACGTTCCCAGATAACATGAGGTTCAATACAATAAGATTTCAAATTGATGTCCCAAAAATGATCGTAAAATTTATCAATTGGCTCTGAAATTGAGCTACCATGTTTTAAAACTTTTTTCATCCCCGATCGGCTTATTACGTAGCCTTGAGTACCACAAAGACCTTTTACTGGTCGAGTTAACGTATGACTGTCGCTCAAGCTGAAAACTTCCTTCCTCTTGTGCATCTTAAGGCCCATCAGGCGAATATGTTCAATTGTATCCGGCAGGGTTTCCAGTGAGCTAAGCACTCGGCCAAAATCAGACTCAATCAATACGTCATCCTCCAGGATGCATATTCGATCTAACCCTTCGTTGTAAGCATTTTTGATTATACGAAAATGTGACAGGTAACATCCGACTTCACTTTTGGATAATTCTATAAGACGCATTTTTAGTGATCGAGCCTGGTCTATACTTTCTTCTTCTGCCAATTTCGGAAATCCTGCCCTACCATCAACACCGGCTATGACCTGTGCGCTAAGATTCTGTTTGGCTAAATGACTTAAAAGTTCCTGAACTTTCTCTGAATCGGGGTTCAGTGTAATAACTGCAATAGTTGTTTTCATCTGTGCAAGGCAAACGTTTACTTAATTAGTGAGCGCCTGATGAAGTTTGACTTTTCATCTGTAAAATACGTATCGATAATATTTTGCAACATGCTATCTAAACTAAAGGGATTTTCTGTCTTCGGATAAACAGGATTCTTTGACCATTCAAAAAGTAAATTTGCCATACCTGTTTGATCATTGACAGGTATTTTCCCGTCTGGCAACAAAGCATCCAACTGCTCATGCACACCGCCATGATCGTAACCAGCAACTGGCTTACCGAGACTCAAAGCTTCTAGTGTAACACGCCCGAAGGCCTCAGGGTCGGTTGAGCATGAGACCACTACGTTGGAAACTGCCATAATCTCTCGAAGATCACTACGATGGCCCACGAGTGTAATTGCATCCTCCAGTTCAGCTTCGCGAATTGCCGTCGTTACTTCATCCAAAAAAGCTTGTTTTCTAGGATGCGGCTCGCCCACGATCAATCCATGCACCGGTAAGCCTTGCTGCTTCAGCCTTGATATGATCTTAATAAAATCCAGTTGTCCCTTCCAGCGCGTGATTCGACCCGGAAGCGTGATAACATACTTCCCTTCCAACTGCGGACAATCACTTTGCCACTTTGCCAGCCAATCATCGGGTGGCTGATATCCGTACGGGGATTCACCTGGATCAACGCCACGGTGTATGACTGTCAATTTGTTTGCATCCACCTTAGGATAATTTTTCAAAACATACTCTTTGACACTATTGGACACACAGATGACATGTTCTCCTTTTGTCATTATAGCCGAATATGTGTTCACAGAGTAAAATCCATGTACTGTTGTAACCAACTTTGGTCGCGAATTTGGATCCAACTTTCGCCAGGCCAACCAGGCTAACCAGGCAGGCAACCTGGAGCGCAAATGAATAACGTCCGGGTTTTCCTCAAGAAACAGCTTTCGTAACACCTTAATCTGTCGGACTGAAGACAGGTTTTTGCGATGCACCGGCAGTTGAATGTGTCGGCTACCTTCCTGCTCAAGCTGTTCGACAAGACGGCCTCCGTTTGAAATTACAACCGATTCGTGCCCCAGTTCTACCAAATGCCTACCAACTTCCAGCGTGCCGCGTTCGACACCACCGGCGTTCAATTCAGGTAAAATTTGAATTACTTTCATCAATTCGCCCTAAAATAAATCACTTATCTTTAGCGATAAACATACCTATGAAAAATATTAGATTCCATAAAAAAGTACGTATCCAGTTATATGTAACAAGACTGTGGAGATTTTGAGTGAGCGCATGATTCAGAGGAATTTTATTATGTAAGGGCACAAAAATGATAAACGTTACTACCCATGTACTTACGACCAAGAGCCATGCAAACAGATTCACTAGCAAAAATTGATCGTATAAGCGCCAACTGTGAAGAGCCACCTGCGTAGCCATCAGAGGTAATACGATGATTGAAACGGAACCTGTATAAGTTGTATGCCATTTTAATAGGGAATCAGTCGGAAAATATTTAAAGCTAGGATACACAACCAGTTGAATCGTCCAGATGAAAACCATAAGCCCAAAATCAATGCGTTGAATCCAAATTTCTCTACCCAGCATATACTTAAAAACGTAACTTTATTGATTTTCTTCCATCAAATACGACGTAGAAAGTCCTGCGATCAACATCTGTGCAGGATGAAAACAAAGTAAAGGTATAAATAAGACCGCCGAATCCTCCATCCCCGGAACTACCAGCAAGACCGAAGCTATAATAGGCAAACCAGTTGCAAGAGATTTCTGACTTGCGCAGTAAAACGCGGCACTCCTCTGCGGCGCTTCCAGTTTTAACCAGAGGCTACTGCGCCCGATAAATACGCTGGTCATTAACAGTAAAAGTAAAACCGCAAACAGCGTCATCGTCATTGACCGGAATGAAAGTTGTTCAAAAACTCCCGCATCCATATTCTTGGAGAATGCAAGATATATGACGAATAAAATGATTCCAGCGCTCATCCGACGTGTGATTCTAACGCTCCTGACCTGATCCGGACGAACAAGCTTCTGCACTATTTGCCCTAAGGCCAAAGGTATAATCAGCAGACAAACCAATTCAAACAGCACCCTACCCAAAGGTATCTCGATAGAGAACCCTAACCTGAAGTAAACAACCGAAACGGCTGGAATTATAAATACAGCCAATAAATTAGAAATCGTTGTCGAGACCACCGCATTGGCAACGTTACCGCCTGCCATTGCTGTGTATGCAGTCGCTGAAGCGATTGTCGTTGGTAGAAATGCTAACGCAGCGAACCCAAGCATTAGTTCCGACGGCAGAAACCAGGAAAACGGATACAGTAAAACACCGGCAATTACAGGAAATCCGACAAAATTCCAAAACAACACAAAGCCGTGTAATCGGAGCGGTCGGTAACCCATAGCCAATGATTGGGTTGCCAACGAAAATCCCTGTAAAAATAGAATCAGTGCGACACTTGACTTTGCCAGCCAGCGACTACTCAAAACGCCTCCTTCGCATGCTGGTTCAGGAAAGGCAAAAGCAAGCCCAACCACTAGGAAAAGTAACAATGAAAAACTATGTTTTCTGATTAAGTGCATGTTGCAAATTCGGCGAACCGGCGATCATCCGATGACAGTTTCCGGCATATGACAAAGCTCAAAATAGAAAATTGGGCATAAGCACAGTCTAATTCTCCTGAAAATTTGACCTTCGCTGGTGTTGCATCACTTTCCAGACTGTGTAAGACAAACAAGAGTATAATCCGTTCTTCCATCGCAATCCAACAGTCCAACACAATCAAAACCACTCTCCGCACAAGGGCTTCAAGCCGTATTGTCCACAAAGGCACTATCTACGTCAAATGACACTAAAAAAGTCAGATAAATAAATGGAACCCAAAGAATTTAAAACAGAATGGTGTTTGCTTCAGAACCAGTTTGATAGCTATGAGAAGCACTCTCTATATATAAAGTTACTAAGCGTTATTGTTTTGTTGATGGCAGAAATGTCCGATGTGTTCGGTATTTTTGTAGTTCTGCTATTAATGGTGCTATGGCTTCAAGATGGAATTTGGAAGACGTTTCAGTCACGTATAGAGACACGACTGTTACAGATTGAAAAATATATTTCAGAGGACAGCGAACAGAGTGTATTTCAATTCAATAGTGAATTTTATAAGGTTCGCTCAGGTGGCCTGTCTATTATTAGCGAATATATTCGTCAATCTGTTCGGCCGACGGTGGCTTTTCCTTATTTAGTGCTGATACTAATTCTATTGGTTCAATGTGTGCTTGAACGTTCTTTTTGACTAAGCCTACAGGATCGTGTTAGACAAACAAGAGTACATTCGCCTGCGTGGCGTCCGCCAAAACAATCTGAAAGGCTTCGATCTCAATCTGCCGATCGGTCAGCTGACCGTGGTTACGGGCCTGAGTGGGGCCGGCAAGTCCTCGCTGGTGTTCGAGACCCTGCACGCGGAAGGTCAGCGGCGCTACGTTGAAACTTTTTCGCCCTATACACGTCAGTTTATGGATCTCTTGGACCGGCCCAAGGTAGACTCGGTTGAGAACATCAGGCCTTCCATAGCAATTCAGCAATCCAACACGGTTAAAACATCCCGCTCAACGGTCGGCACCATCACGGAACTCTGCGATTTCTTTAAAGTCTGGTTTGCCAATAATGCTACTCTGATAGATCCGGCAACGGGTCGTCCCATAACGGATGATAACCCTCAGTCGATCTGGAAAAAAGTTCTCGAAGAACATCGCGACGAGACACGGCTAATTGCATTTACGATCACGCGCCCTGAAAAGTTCAGTTGGGACGAAGTGCTGCAGCCACTATCCGCTCAGGGCTACAGTCGTGCCGTGTTCCGGGGAAGTGTTGACAAGATTTCAAACCTCAAACCGCAACTCTCAGATTCCGACACGCAGATAGCGGTCATTCAGGATCGGATTTCCGTTGATGCCAAGAATCGTTCCCGCTTCATCGAAGCCGCACAGAATGCACTCTCTTTTGGCAAAGGTCGCTTACAGCTTCTGGACAAAGACGGTGCGCCGGTTGCTGAATTCACCCAGGGGCTGCACTCTCCGGAAACAGGAATTGCCTATCGTCCCGCGATTCCAGCTCTCTTTTCCTTCAATTCACCGATTGGCGCCTGCGAAGCCTGTCGGGGATTCGGACGCATCATTGAGATCGACTACGGACTGGTCATTCCTGACAAACGTCTATCGGTCGATGAGGGCGCAATTCGTGCGTTTCAGGGCGATGTTTACAGCGAGAGTCTGCGCGATCTGCAACACGCTGCGAAACAGCACGGCATCCGGACCAACGTACCCTGGTCGGAAATGACAGATGACGAGATCGCCTTCATCATGGAAGGCGATCCGGATTATCAGGAAGGCAGCTACCAATGGTATGGTGTTCGTCGTTTTTTCGACTGGCTGCAGACAAAGCTCTACAAAATGCACGTTCGGGTATTTCTCTCGAAGTTCAGAAGCTACACGTGCTGTCCCGATTGTAACGGCGCACGTTTACAACTGGAAGCGCTCAACTGGAAATGGCAGGCCCACACCTTACCGGAGCTCTATCAACAAAGCGTCAGCAGTCTATTAAAGCTGCTAGCAGCCGTTCAGGAACAGGATGATACGCTGAGTGAGATCATCACCCGCCTGCAGTTCCTCAATCAGGTGGGGCTGGGCTACCTGACACTAGATCGCAGTTCCCGGACGCTCTCGGGTGGCGAAACGATGCGAGTTAACCTGACGTCCTGTCTGGGCTCTTCGCTCGTGGATACCCTGTTCGTGCTGGATGAACCTTCAGTGGGGCTGCATGCGCGTGATATGGATCGCCTGATCGCAATCCTGCGGCGGCTTACGGATCAGGGCAATACGGTCGTCGTTGTCGAACATGATGAAGCTATTATGCGCGCAGCCGACAATCTGATTGAAATCGGCCCGCGGCCCGGCTTGCAGGGCGGACAGCTCACCTTCAGCGGTTCCTACGCGGACATGCTGGATTCGGATACGATAACCGGACGCTACCTCTCAGGTCGTGAAAATATTCAGCCTCCTAAAAAGACCCGTGACGTTAAAGCAGCCTCCAGACTGTCTATCTACGGAGCCACCAAAAACAATCTCCACAAAGTTGATATCCACATCCCGCAGCAACGCTTTGTCTGCCTAAGTGGCGTGTCCGGCTCTGGCAAGAGCACCCTGCTCAACAATGTAATCTACCAAAATCTGCTCGCAAAGAAAGGTCTCTCCGTGGATGATCCGGCACCAATCAAGGATCTGGAATCGTCGCTCGCCATCGGCGATATTGTATTGGTTGATCAAAGTCCGGTAAGCAAGACGCCTCGCTCTAATCCGGCCAGCTACACGGATGCATGGAATGAAATCCGCAAGTTGTTTGCCAAGCTTGAGTCAGCTCAATCCGCCGGCATGCAACCAGGACATTTTTCCTTCAACAGCGGAGACGGTCGTTGCGACACCTGCATGGGCCTGGGCTATGAGCGCATCGAGATGCAATTTGTGTCCGACCTGTTTGTGCCCTGCCAGACTTGTGAGGGCCAACGATTCAAACCTGACGTTCTGGAAATCCAGTTTAACCAGCTCAGCATTGCCGATATTTTAAATCTGGATGTCGAAGCGGCCGTTCAATTCTTCTCAGACTATCCTAAAGTGACCCGCTGCCTGACTCCATTAGTCGATGTCGGACTTGGCTATCTGAAACTGGGCCAACCACTCAACACGCTTTCAGGCGGTGAATCCCAACGTCTCAAGCTGGTTCGCTACCTGGGGAAAATAGCTGAAAAATCCGGCCACACGCTCATACTGATTGACGAACCTACCACCGGACTACACCGCGCTGACGTCAAACGACTGATCGGAGTGCTTCAGAATCTAGTCGATGCAGGTCACTCACTCATCGTTATTGAGCACAATATTGATGTGCTGAAGAGTGCTGACTGGATTGTCGAACTCGGCCCCGAAGCCGGCGCTGATGGCGGGCAGATTATCGCCCAGGGAACTCCGGCTGATATCGCCAAAACGGATACTGAAACCGCGCGCTACTTACAGGAACGTCAAACGTCGAATAAAGAAAAAGCCGTCGCCGAACCAGCAGCAGCGTATGCCATTCAAAGTTCAAAGTTCGCGACGAAGTCGCTCAGGGTCAAGGGCGCGCGCGAGCACAATCTGAAAAACGTCTCCTGCGAAATTCAACATGGCACCATCAATGTAGTGACGGGTGTTTCAGGCTCCGGCAAATCCTCGCTCGCATTTGATATCATTTTTGCCGAAGGGCAGCGCCGTTTTATGGAGTCGATGTCGGCGTACGCTCGACAGTTTGTTGAGCAAATGCCGCGTGCTGATGTTGATGAACTTCATGGGATCGCCCCGACCGTTGCGATCGAACAACGCACGACCCGAGGCACACGCAAGTCCACTGTGGCGACGATCACCGAAGTGGCGCAGTATCTGCGTTTGCTGTATGCGCGGATCGGGATTCAACACTCGCCAACCACCGATGTACCTGTCGTCAGCCAGTCGGCCAATGCACTGCTGAAACGCTTGCAGTCTCTGCTTAAGGAGAACGGAGGAAAAACGCTTACACTGTGCGCACAACTGATCCGCGGACGCAAAGGACACCATCAACCGCTGGCTGACTGGGCGCAGAATCGTGGATACACCGCCCTACGCATTGACGGCGCAATCGTGCCGCTGGAACGTTTTAAGAAATTAAATCGCTACAGTGAGCACGACATTGATCTACTTGTTGCAGAATTATCGCCTGAACAAAGCCACAATTCGCTCAATGAATTACTCACCAAAACCCTGAAGCTAGGTAAAGGCAGCGCCTTTTTGCTCAGTTCGAACAATTCGATTGTATCATGGTTATCGACCCAACGCACCGATCCGACCACCGGCGAAGCTTTTCCAGAATTGGATCCGAAGCATTTTTCCTGGAACAGTCCACGTGGCTGGTGTCCAACATGCCGTGGCTACGGGCAAATATTTGACTGGATGACCAAAGAACAGGAAGCGGCGATTGACCTGCCGGATAGCTTTGAGCATGGAGACACCTGTCCGGAATGTGCCGGTGCTCGCCTCAATCCGCTGAGCCGCGCTGTTAAGTTACACACGAAGAAAGGTGATGCCATTTCGCTGCCGGATCTGCTTGCGCTTACGCCAAGTGCGCTGGTGCACACCCTGAAAACAATAAAGACCAGCAAACGTTCCAAACCCGTGCTCGACGAACTACTGCCCGAGATCGAGGAGCGGCTGCGTTTTATGGATCGGGTCGGTCTGGACTATCTGGAGCTCAACCGCTCGACGGCTACCCTCTCCGGCGGCGAGGCACAACGCATTCGCCTGGCAGCTCAGCTGGGTTCTAATCTATCAGGCGTGCTTTATGTGCTCGATGAGCCGTCCATCGGATTACATGCCCGTGACAATGCCCAACTGATTACCGCTCTGGAGCAACTGCGTGATCGTGGAAATACGCTGCTCATTGTCGAGCACGATACAACGACGATGCAGCATGCGGATAGGATCATCGACATAGGCCCTGCTGCTGGCATTCATGGCGGTGAAATCGTCGCTAGTGGCACACTTGATCAACTGCGTAAGCACAAACAGTCACTTACCGGTAAATATTTACGCGAAGGCATCACGCATCCTTCCCGTGGCGCGTATCGTAAGCTCCCGGAGCCTTGGAGTCCGCGAAAAAAGAAAAGCAAAGAAGACTGGATTTGTCTGCAAGGAGCTGCGCTGCGGAATCTTAAAGGCTTCGACATCACTATACCCAAGCAGCGACTTACAGCCGTTTGCGGCGTCTCCGGTGCCGGTAAATCGACCCTGATCCGCGATCTGCTAAAACCACTGATTGAAGAATCCATCAACACGAAATCGGCAAAACTGACCTCTAAAGAACATCGAACTCTTAAGGAACGTCGAACGTCGAACATCGAACGTCGAACATCTAATAAAAAATCCGCAGCAGAGTCAGCCATTCAAAGTTCAACGTTGGACGTTCTATGTTCGACGTTCCACTCACTTTCGAATGCTGAAAGCATTCGAAAAGTGATCGAGGTGGATCAAAGTCCGATCGGCAAAACAAATCGTTCGACACCGGCGACTTATATTGGCGCGTTTGACATCATCCGTGAAATTTATGCCAGTCTGCCAGAAGCGCGTTATCGCGGCTACACTGCGGGAACTTTTTCATTTAATACCAAAGGTGGACGCTGTGAAACCTGCAAGGGTTCTGGACGTATAAAGCTAGAGATGAATTTCATGCCGGACACCTACGTGCGTTGTGAGGATTGCAGCGGTCGACGCTACGGAGCCGAACTGGACGAACTTCGCTGGAATGGGAAAAGCATCGCAGATGCACTGGAGATGAGTTTTGAAGAAGCTGCAGAATTTTTCGACTTCCATACCGGCCTCAAAAGTCTGTTGAGCGCAATGGTCGAAGCCGGGCTTGGCTACATCGAGCTGGGTCAGTACTCCCCGACTCTCTCCGGTGGTGAGGCGCAGCGCCTGAAACTTGTCAGCGAACTTGCCAAGGGCATGCCCACCTTTAAGGAGCGACAGCATAATCAGGGACGCGGCAATCTGTATATTTTCGAAGAACCGACGATCGGTCTCCATCTAAGCGACGTTGAGCGGCTGATCGAATTGCTGCATCAGCTGGTCGACAAGGGCCACACGGTGATCGTGATCGAGCACCATCTGGATGTGATTGCCGATGCAGACTATGTGATTGAGATTGGGCCCGACGGCGGTGATGCTGGTGGCCAGCTGCTCTATCAGGGAGACGTGGCAGGGCTGAAGAAGGCGAAACTCAGCGTAACCAGAAAGTTTCTGTAGCATCGAAATAAAGTACCTACTTTTTTTATTTTGCAGGCGTCCAAAAAAAATTTCCTACGCAGAGAATTTATTTTGCAGGCGTGCTTTTTGTGCGCATCTACCAAGCGTTCTGCCCAGTCTATGCTTTTTGCTTCGCAATGCAGGTTCCATGCCCTATTTAAAAACACTCAATGAAAAACAAAACTTACGATCAGCTACTGGAACGTCTTGAGAATATCTTTCACATCGATTCGGCTTGTCGTCTTCTCGATTGGGATGAGCAGGTTAACCTGCCCCCCGGTGCTGCCGATGCACGCGCCCGGCAACTTGCAGTCATGTCTGAAATTCTGCACCAGACAGCGACCGATCCTGGCATTGATGGACTGTTGAAAACCCTCGGTAAGGAAAAGGCCGCACTGTCTGACGACCAGAAGCTGGTACTTAAGGAGGCCACAAAAGAATACCGCCGCATTACCCGGATTCCCCCTGAGTTCGTCAAACGCAAAGCCTTCGCGCAGAGTAAATCGTACCACGCATGGGCAAAGGCGCGCGAAAGTAATGACTTCGCAGCATTTGCACCATTTCTTCAGGAGCAGATTGATCTAACACGCGAAGAAGCAGGCTACGTCGGCGAAGGTGATGCCGTTTACGACTATTGCATCGACCGACATGATCCCGAGATGAAGGCATCGATCATCGAAGAATTGTTTACCCGGTTGAAAAAAGACCTGATTCCGTTGGTCCATACAATCATTGACTCTCCGGTCAAACCGGATTTCTCCATTTTTAAAGGTTTCCCGATAGACCGGCAGGAAGCTTTTCTGAGAACAGTTGTTCGCAAACTCGGCTTTGATTTCAATCACGGCCGGATTGACCGTTCGTTACATCCCTTCTGCGGTGGCATCGGTGCTGACGTCCGCATGACGACACGCTTCGATGAAGATAATCCCATCGATTCTCTGTCCAGTGTGATTCACGAAACCGGACATGGTCTCTACGAACAGGGATTGCCAAGGGATCATCCGGGAACCGCACTTGCAGAAGCCATCGGCATGGCGGTTCATGAATCGCAAAGTCGGCTCTGGGAAAATCAGGTCGGGCGCAGTCGGGCATTTTGGAACTTCTATGAACCCAAGTATCGTGAAGCCTTCCAATCGCAGCTAAAGGATGTTTCCTCCGATGCGCTCTTCCTGGCGATCAATGGCGTGCGGCGACAGCCGATTCGGGTCGATTCTGACGAAGTTACTTACAATCTGCACATTATTTTGCGTTTTGAACTCGAAAAAAAGCTCTTTGACAAGACGCTTGCTGTGAACGATTTGCCAGACGCCTGGAATCAGCTGTCACAGGAAATCATCGGGCTCAAGCCCCGAAACGATACCGAAGGCGTACTCCAGGATATACACTGGTGCAGTGGCTACTTTGGATACTTTCCCAGTTACTGCCTCGGCAATATGCTTGCAGCTCAGCTGTGGTACACATCGCTGGATGCACTCCCCAACCTCGAATCAGAAATCGAACAGGGAAATTTTGCGCCGCTTTTGGATTGGCTGCGCGAGCATATCCACCAGCATGGCAAACGCTACAATACACTGGAACTGACACAGCGCGTGACCGGTAAACCACTTGGCCCGGACGCTTTGATCCACTACCTAAAAGAGCGTTATTTGCCTTTATACAGTTAAGCCATAACAAAAGAATTTTTTGAAGCTGGCCTCTTGAGTACTTCAACCATTGGATGAGTCCATGATTTACGATCCCGAAAAACTCCTCCTCATCGCCGGCCCCTGCTCGCTTGAGAGCCTTGACATTTGTCGGCCAGTTGCAGACACCCTCGCAAAGCTTCAACAAAAGCATCCAGAGCTGAATATCCTTTTTAAAGGTTCCTTTGATAAAGCCAATCGTACTTCGGTCACCAGTAAGCGTGGCACCGGACTTGAGGGCGGGCTTAAGATTTTTCAGACAATTCAGTCGGAGTATGGATTCAAAACCATTACCGATGTACACATCCCGGACCAGTGTGGCAGCGTTGGCGAAGTCGTGGATGCATTGCAAATTCCAGCTTTTCTCTGCCGTCAGACGGATCTGCTTGTTGCTGCTGCAAAGACAGGATGTTCCATAAACGTAAAAAAAGGCCAGTTTCTCTCCCCTTACGAAATGACCTTTGTCACCAAAAAACTGGAGCACGCGGGTGCTACCGAAATCTGGCAAACTGATCGCGGTACAACCTTTGGGTACCAGAATCTGGTTGTGGACATGCGCAGCTTCAGCATCATGGCGCACAACGGCCATCCCACTATTATCGATGCAACCCATTGTGTACAATTGCCCGGCGCTGCAAACGGAACCAGTGGCGGACAGCGGGAATTCGTGCCACAGCTTGCTCGAGCGGCCATTGCCGCCGGCGCCAATGGCGTCTTTCTGGAAACCCACCCGAATCCGGCAAAGGCGATCTCAGATGCCGCAACCCAGATACCACTAGATGAGTTACCTGCACTGGTTGAGAGCCTGCTAAAAGTCTGGAAAGCGGTCAAATAATCTCAATGGCTTTTTGCCAACAAGAATGAGAATTACCGGAGGCAAAGCTCGCGGAATCCCGATCAAAGCCCCAAAGGGGACAATCACCCGACCGGCGACTGATCGCATGCGCGAGGCAATTTTCTCAAGCCTGGGCAATCGAGTCGAAGGCAGTCGGGTCGTCGATCTCTTTGCTGGCACAGGGGCTTACGGGCTGGAAGCGATTAGTCGCGGCGCAGTTCGAGCGACTTTTTACGAATCAAACCGAAATGCGTTAGCCTGTCTGAAACAAAATCAGCAAGCTGTGCTGAAATCCTGCGAGCTGAGTGGCGACATCTTCCGCATTTTCGCCGGTGATGTTTATTCGGTAGGTACTGTTTCCGAAAAAGCCGATTTGATCTTTATTGACCCCCCCTACGACACCATTGAAGACCGGATTGAAGACATTTTTCAACAAGCAGACAAGCATGCTGACCAAGAGGCTTGGGTTATCCTTGAGTTACCCGGCGATCTGGAACTCGAACCAAAAGGCTGGCAGCTGATCCGCCGATTTGGAAATTCCAAGCGCGATACTCCCGGAGCAGCTGTTTTCGAACGTCGAACATTGGAACATTGAACGTCGAATATTATACCTTCTTGAAACAGGTTTGAGCATGATCCTAAATTCGGCAGTTGAATCGAGGCATGAGTCGGCAGAACACTATCTAAAAAGGTCGAGTCGGTGCCGGAGGCACTCCCGCTACTTACACCCGTTCAGACCTTTTCAGATGCGCCTTACTCGCCGATAATTTCTTTAAGATGTGCCACGTACGCTGCAGGTCCACCTGCCTGATAACCAGTTGTTCCAAGAAGCTCACCATCGGATGATAAAACAATAATGGTGGGAAAACCGCGAACGTTATATTTCTCCAGAAGCTTTTCGTTTTGAGCCTTTAGCACCTCCGATTGTTCTTTTTTGGTAGGAAAATCGATTTCTACCGATACGAGTTCAGTCGCTGCAAATTGCTTGAAGGCATCCTGGCTGAAAACTTCCTTGTCCAACTTAATGCACCACCCACACCAGTCGGATCCGGTAAAGTTGACCAGGACAGATTTATTCTGAGCTCTCGCTTCAGCCAGAGCCGCGTCAAAATCGGTTATCCACTCGCCTTGTCCATGTAATGAGATACCGCTCAGCACAAGAGAGAGGAGGATTAAGATGTTTTTTAATTTCATATGTGTTTTAATAGTGTTTTGTATTTGGTGCCTTACTCTTCAAATCCGTGCATGTTTTGCAAAGATATTACTGCCCGATTGGCTCTGTTTTTACCACCGTTTCGAACAAGCTCAAGGCCCTGAGCCTGTCGAAGGACAAAAAGCACGAAGTAACAGATGCATTTCAAGAGTATTCTCTTAGTGCTCTTATTGTATCTTCGTGGTTTCAAAAAGCAGAGCATTGGTTTATTCAATGTTGGAAGTTCAATGTTCGATGTTGGTACCGACTCTGTCGGATTAGGTACGTTAAGACATATTGCCACTGTTTTTATTCCAATCAACTTGTTTGAACCCGAATTATGCAATCGATTTGCATAAACCGGGTTAAAATTAATGTATTTCTTAGAACCAAAATTGAAAACTCTTTATACATATTCATAGTTAAACATTATGAATTTCCTATTACTTATTGGTATTCCACTTATTGTTGGTTTCTGGGCGCAAATACGAGTTAAAAGTGCCTACAACAAATATATACAAGTCCCTTCACGTGGACGCATCACCGGACGCGAAGCAGCGCAGGCGGTTATGCGAAGCGCTGGCATTCATGATGTTGAAATTGTGCAGTGTCGTGGGACACTGACCGATCACTACGACCCGAGAAATAAACGACTCGCTCTTAGTGAAGCGAACTATCAGGGGTATAGCCTGGCAGCGCTGGGAGTTGCTGCCCACGAGGCTGGCCATGCAATCCAACACAAACAGGCGTATGCTCCCTTGAATTTACGCATGTCACTTGTTCCAGTTACTAATATTGCGTCTCAGTTCCTGCCAATCATTATGTTCGGCGGCTTTTTCTTCGGTATAGGCACGGTAATGATTCATCTGGGAATCATGGTTTATCTGGTACTAACTGTTTTTCAGTTGGTCACACTTCCAGTCGAATTTGATGCCAGCAAGCGCGCCAAAGCACAATTAGTAACCCTTGGGATTGTTGAGCAAGATGAACTTGTCGGTGTTAACAAAACTCTGGATGCAGCAGCGTACACCTATGTTGCCGCTTTTGTTTCAAGTCTTGGTTGGCTGCTTTACTTCCTCTCCCGCAGGTAGTCGTTTACCCAAACAAGGGGCGTAATTTTGATTTGTAGCAAACTATCGTACCGATTGGTTGAGTCAGGCGCCCGG
>CAWUII010000037.1:0-25868 GCA_963922575.1 uncultured Opitutia bacterium | reverse complement strand
AACGTCGAACATTGAACGTCGAACATTGAACGTCGAACATTGAACGTCGAACATTTGCTGAATCCTCAATTCAACTCTTTATACCTTTTAAGGTTCGATGATCCAACCATTTGCGCCAGTGCTTTTGCACTTCCTGACGCGTGCGGTTTCATTATGCATGCGTGCGGTTTTATTTTGCATGCGTGCGGTTTTATTTTGCACGCGTGCGGTTTTATTTTGCACGCGTGCGGTTTTAGAAAAGAGGCGCACCTTTTGGGCATCCGACCAGTTTTGCATCGTTTAGCGCCTTTCGTAATTCTTAAAGCAGAACCTTGGCCCGATTCACCTTTTAGGATTCAACGTTCGATGTTCGACGTTCAATGTTCGACGTTTTCCAGAGGCTTCCAGGCAGCATTGATTTTATCGAGAAAGTATTCGGGTGGTCGGAGGGCTTTGCCGTTTTTATCTATAACTCCGTGCCCGGTGGTACCAGTGGCCAGTAGGATGTCTTCGCGGCGCACTTCGTAGTGCATTTGAAAACGAACCCTTGGTTTTTCACGCATGAAGAGATGGATGTCCAGACGATCGTCGAAGGATGCCGGGCGTTTGTATTCAATATTAGCAGATAGTACGGGTATGTAGTGGCCACGTGCTTCCATCTCACGGTAAGGGATGCCAATTTCGTCAAGCATCAGAACTCGGACTGCTTCAAACCACACCAGATAGTTGCGGTGATGAACCACACCCATGCGATCAGTTTCGGCATAGCGGACGCGTATGTGTGAAATTATATGAATCATTATGCCTTAGACTTTGAAGGGTTTGCGAATCTTAGATAACGATTTTGAAAAGAAGACATCTATATACGGTACGGCACTTGTAAAGCCTTTGGGGATTATAACCCTTTTTTTCGGTCTACCGGAATATGGATTTCCGAGCGTTTTATGAAACCAAGTGTAAAGGGGCCATTCCAGTAAATCGCGCGTGCAGCTCCGGTTTGTTTCCAGTCATTTTGTTCGGCAAGGTAGGCAGCTAGAGTGTCTCGCGCCTTGTTGAAATTTGCTTCAGTATAACGGCCGCGCACCCCCAGGCTGACGACTGTGCGCTCGGGCAGTTGGATGACGCTTACCGATTCAGTGTCCTCCAGCGCCTGGTCCTCATGCTGACTGCCGACGTAAAAATACATGGCTCCCGGATCAATCTCAGCTTCCACGGGTACGGTCATAGGTATGTCATTGGTTTGGATATAGCGGAACAGCGGTCGGAACAAGTCGTTATTATCGTCAAAATAATGGCCTTCGCTCTGGGCGACAAGTAATGTCGCAGCGGGTATGGTCTTGATCTCAATGACGCCAACATCCGTCTTTGGAAATGCCCGTTCGTAGGCCGATGCAGATTGTGAGGACATGAGAATACTTAGGATTAAAAATAGATTTCGCATACTTGGTAGAACAGCATCAAAGCCAGAAAACTTACACACCCTCATACACTAAATTATGGGCCGCGTTCGCCAAAACCGAATTCCGTCGTTGCCAGTTTAGCCAAGGATAGTTCATTTCCTGTTATATGGAGTTGGCACTTACACTGATTATTGGAGTTTTGATTGGGGCAGTGCTCACGTATATGCTGTTGCTGCGCAGGCAGCAGCTGTCCGAAGCAGAGCTGCAAGCGGTGCGGACAGATTATGCGTCGACCAGAGAAGCGCTCGTTCGCCTCGAATCTCAGAGCGAAGCGGAATTAAAGGCTGCATCTGAGAAACTGGCTCTACTCGAAGAAGCCAAGGCCAATTTGCAGGACAGTTTTAAAGCGCTTTCATCCGAAGCACTTTCAAAAAACAACGAATCATTTCTCAATTTGGCAAAGGCAACGCTGGAAAAATATCAGGAAGGCGCCAAGGGTGATCTGGAGAAACGTCAGCAGGCGATCAACAAAACAGTCGAACCTGTTGGCGAGGCGCTTAAGGTATTTAATGAACGCGTTGCCAAGATCGAAGAACGGCGCACCGAAACCGATGCCGGGTTGCGCGAAAAACTGCAACAGCTCGCCGAATCCCAGATGCAACTCAGTCGCACGACGAGCAGCCTGGTTCAGGCCCTCAGAGCGCCGCAAGTGCGTGGTCAATGGGGCGAGATGCAACTGCGGCGTACCGTTGAAATGGCGGGAATGATCAATTACTGCGACTTTGAAGAGCAATCTACCGTGGAGACTGGAGAGGGACAACGCCAACGACCAGACATGTTGATTCGACTACCCAACGAGCGTCGGGTGGTGGTCGATTCCAAGGTGCCCCTTGCCGCCTATCTGGACGCGCTTGAATCGGAAGATCCGGATATACAGACTAAACGCATGCAGGCACATGCACGCCATCTTCGCGAACACATCAAAGGATTGTCCGCAAAATCGTATTGGACGCAATTTGAGGATACGCCTGAATTTGTCGTCTTATTTATACCGAACGAAGCGATCTTCAGCGCAGCGCTTGAACAGGACCCCAGTCTGATCGAACTCGGTGTATTAAACAAAGTTATCCTGGCGACACCGACTACCCTCATCGCACTGCTCAAAGCAATTGCATATGGGTGGCAACAGGAGGCCATCGCGCGCGAAGCCAAGCAAATCAGCGCACTGGGCAAGGAGCTCTACGAACGCATTGTCGTGGTTGCCGGGCACTTTTCGAAATTGGGCAAAAGTCTCGGCCAGACCGTGGAACAATACAATAAGACAGTGGGCTCTGTAGAAACGCGCCTGCTTTCCACCGCGAAGAAGTTTCAGGCTCTGGAAAGTGTCTCCGGCGAGGAAGATCTGGAGATTAAAGCGATCGAGAAAGCACCCGTTCTGCCGAAAGAAGTTGAAGAGTGATCCCGGGATCACAGCAGAACCTTTAAGCAAAATAAACCCCATGAATCCTAATGAACCCGAGCCCATCGAATTTGAAATCAACGGCGAACTGGACCTGCACACCTTTCGACCTTCGGAAGTCGGTGAACTAATTCCGGACTACATCAGTTTGTGTCTTGAAAAGGGAATTCAGCGGGTACGTATCATTCACGGCAAAGGGACCGGGACATTGCGCACAACTGTGCATGCACTTCTAAAACGTGACCCGCATGTCGCGCGTTTTGAACTAGCCGGAGCCGATGAAGGCAGCTGGGGTGCGACGATCGCATGGTTGCAGGATGAAAATAACACGACCTTACAGTCAGAAACGCGCTTGCAAGCACCTGCGAGTTGATTCTACTTAAAACATTTGTGGTCTCTGCGTTCCATCCAGAAGCCCGTCAGTAACTCCCTACATTCAAATAATTTTACTTCAAGGTCTTATGATCTCCGCTATTCTAAAGAAATTTTCAGGTCGCCATTACAAGAAATACCTCAAGAAATGTCAGCCCATTATTGAGCGTATCAATTCGCTGGAAACTGACTACCAGTCGCTTACTGACGATCAGATAAGTGCAAAAACAGCTGAGTTTATGCAGCGTCATAAAGACGGCGAGTCGCTGGATGACCTTTTACCCGAAGCCTTTGCCGTCGTTAAGGATATGTCACGGCGCATGTGTGGACAAGAATTTGAGGTGTGTGATCACATGCTTCCCTGGAACATGGTACACTACGACGTGCAGTTCATCGGTGGGATTGCATTACACGAGCGGCATATTGCTGAAATGGCAACCGGTGAGGGCAAGACACTTGTTTCAACATGCCCGCTCTACTTGAACGCACTCACCGGGCGTAACTGCCAGCTGGTTACGGTTAACGATTATCTCGCTCGTCGTGACTCGGAGTGGATGGGCCATCTCTTTCGTCGACTTGGGCTTACCGTCGGTTGTATCCAGAATAGTATGGATCCGCAAGCCCGCCGCGAGATGTACAATTGCGATATCACTTACGGCACTGCATCCGAGTTTGGGTTTGATTACTTGCGGGACAACGGCATGGCGAGCCGTAAGGAAGATCAGGTGCAGCGCGACCATTTTTTCTGTATCATTGACGAAGTGGATTCGATTCTCGTGGATGAAGCCCGGACGCCGTTGATTATCTCCGGACCGATGCAAAATGATAATCCACTGCCTTTTCGTGAGACGAGACCGATCGTGCAAAAACTGGTTTCAAAACAGCAGGCGTACTGTAACACACTTTCAGCAGAGGCGAAGGCAATGCTGGAGGCCGACGATGCCGATGAAGAAAACAAACGTGCAGCCATCGCCAAACTACATCAGGTCAAGCTGGGGATGCCAAAGAATAAACAATACCACCGCTTGAACGAGGTGCCGGCAATCCGGCGTATGTTGGATAAGTTCGACCTCGAAATGAACAGCGACTTCAACAAGAACGAGCGTTACGCGCTGAAGGAAGAACTCTACTATGTGATCGACGAGAAGCAACAGCAGGCCGATCTTACCGAAAGGGGCCGCACACTGATGAGCCCGGATGATCCGGATGCATTCATGTTGCCGGATTTGCCGACCCAATTTATTGAAATTGATAAAGATGAAAGTCTTAGCCTCGAAGATAAGCAGAAGGCCAAACAGGTTGCCGAATCAAAATTTCAGCAAACGAGTGAACGCATTCACTGCATCAGCCAGCTACTTAAAGCCTACAGCCTGTACGATCGCGACAAAGAATATGTTGTTCAGGATGGCAAGGTAAACATCGTCGATCAGAACACAGGTCGCGTGATGCCCGGCCGGCGCTGGTCGGACGGTCTGCATCAGGCAATTGAGGCCAAAGAAAACTGCACGATCGAAAAAGAGACCAAAACCTACGCTACGGTGACGGTTCAAAACTACTTCCGCATGTACGACAAACTCTCCGGTATGACAGGTACCGCAGAGACCGAGGCTTCCGAATTTTTCGAAATTTATGGTATAAAGGTGATGGTGATTCCAACCAACAAGCCCTGTATTCGAGTGGACAAAAATGACGTCATCTACAAGACGCGCCGTGATAAATACGCTGCGGTTATTCAGGAAATTCAGGCAGCGAATAAAAAGGGCCAGCCGGTATTGGTAGGTACTGCTTCTGTGGAATCTTCGGAGGTGCTCAGTCGTATGCTAAAGCGTGCCAACATTGTACACAGTGTTTTAAATGCCAAATTTCACCAGAAAGAGGCCGATATCGTTGCCAGTGCCGGCCGCAAAGGAAGTGTGACAATCGCGACAAATATGGCGGGTCGCGGTACTGATATCAAGCTAGGCGAGGGGGTTGCCGAACTGGGTGGGCTGTTTGTAATCGGTACGGAGCGACACGAATCGCGGCGTATTGACCGGCAGTTGCGCGGTCGCTGCGCTCGTCAGGGAGATCCGGGGGCATCGAAGTTTTTCGTTTCTTTGGAAGACGACCTTATGCGTCTGTTTGCCAATGCCGGTCCGATTTCCAGGATTTTGGAAAAGTCGATGAGTGACGATGAAGAACTGGCACATCCGGCGCTTAACTGGTCGATTGAGAATGCTCAGAAAAAAGTGGAGCAGCAGAACTTCTCAATTCGTAAGCGCCTGTTGCAGTTTGATGACGTGCTTAACACTCAGCGTGAGGTAATTTATGGCATTCGCAACGATGCAGTGCAGTTGGAGAAACCTATCGATATTGTTTTCGAAATGATCGAAGAAGAGCTGGAAGTGCGCTTAAGTGAGCTTTCAAACTTTAAGGGTGATAGTCAGATAGAGCGTTTTCTAGCCTGGTTGAATGCCTATTTCCCTGTTTCCCTGAAGGCAGGGGAAATCGAGGGTCTCGATTTGGAAGCGCAGCATTCACTCATCTTTGAACGTATCAAAGAAGCTTACAAGAAGCGTGAGGAGTTCGAATCAAGAGAAGCATTGATCGGTATGGAGCGCTTTATCGTAATTCGTTCACTAGATCGTCGCTGGCAGGATCATCTCACGGAGATGGAAGAATTGAGGCGTAGTGTGAATCTACGCAGTTACGGGCAGAAAGATCCTTTGAGTGAGTACAAAAGTGAAGCCTTTGGCTTTTTTGAAGAACTAATGTCGAACGTCCGCTCTGAAATCTGCAACTCTCTCTTCCGTACTGCAACCACCCAGAAAGCCTTTGATAATATGTTGTCACGTATGTCCAAGACCGCGCAGGTCGCCGGGCCGGGCACGGATCAAAATGTGCCTGTCGGTGCAATGGCCAGAGCAACTGCATCTCAAGCGCAGTCAAACCGGCCTGCTTCCGGCGGCAAGTCTATCGAGCTGCCAAAAGTTGAGCCAATTCGACGTGAGTTTCCAAAATTCGGACGTAATGATATGGTTACGATTCGCAAAGGATCAGAAACAAAGACATTGAAATTTAAGAAAGCCGAACCGTTCATCTTGAACGAAGGCTGGGAACTAAAGTAGAAAACATAGATTAGCTGGTAAGCTTCGAGTCGACTGTATGCCAAGTTTTTCTTTATCAAGGCGTTGTAGGTCTCATTTGTTTATCGAAATCGATTTAGATGACGATTTGGATTCAATATCCGCAAATCGTCTCAAAGTTATTTCAAGAGCTGTATGACGATCTACCCTTATTCAGGCTATACCACAACACGATTAAGCGGTCGGAAGTTAAAGAATGAATAAGTGTGTGCGACAGTATTCGCGGTACGGGTGCGTTGAGAAAATCCTCGACAAGAAATCTTTTCAATAGTTTACGTTACTGATCGAGCAGATTAGTTTTTTGCTTACGTAAGTAATCTGCGTGCCTCGTTTTACAAAATATTATGGTATCCACTTACACAAAACTCTTCTGTGTTGAAGGTGTAGTGTTAACCTGAAAATTGCAGTATCGAAGGATGAAGAAATTTAAACCAGCCATGGTGGGTGTAGTTTTGCTGATAACCATGTTTCTTCCTATGATCGCTATTCATTTGTTTAGTATTGGGCTCAATACCAAATACTTTTCCGTAAGTGATTTCAGCAACTTAAATGATTTTGCGATCAAACTTAAAAATCCGAATGATACGATATCTCAATTTTTACAGGACCAGTTAGAGCAATCTACGAAAGATCTTTTAAATGATTATGATGGAATTCTTATTCCTTCAAAAGAGATTCAGGATGCTTTAATCAAAGAACTCAACCTAATGATCGAGAGTGTTCAGATCTACGATGAAGCCCGTTTTTACGATGTAGAATTGAGTGTGGAGGTAAAACAGCTTATCGCTGAAAATCCTCAGGGAACTGATGTTATTCGTCTGAATCGTATACTTTTAGAGGATGCTTACCCACAAGAAATAAAGAAGACCCAGAATAGAGCACCCAGTGAAATCACTGTTGGATTGATTGTCATCCTGCGTGCTACATTCAGGCGTTTGATGCGTGGATTTTCGACTAATATTCTGCAAACAACAATCGGTACGTTTGGTCGTACAAGTGCACGCGCCGTAACGCGCCGTTTTGTTCGGTTTGTGGGGCGAATACTATTTGGATCGATTATGCAGGGTGATGTTGATCAAACAGAAGCTGAACAGATTAAAAAGCTGAAAAAAACAACTCCGTTAGGGCAGATGGTTGCTTTGATTCTCGGGGTTGTAGGTTTGTGTTTTTCATTCTGGGGGATTTTACACGTCATATCTCCGGAAAAATTAGATGCTCTCATTATTGAAAAAGGTCTATCAGTGATTGAAGCCTCGGTAATAGCTGGCATTCCACTGCTTGCGTATGCTTTTTTGCATAAATTTATTGGTAAAAAAATAGGGGTACAAACGGCATATCGTACAGAAATTGACGGGCTTGTTCTACAGGCATATTTTACTGGGGCGGGTTCGTTTTTGCCCATGACAACCGATGTTGAATACTATGGGGATGAAAAAACCCATTGTAAGCTGGCGGTTGCAGCGCTCACGGGAATGTTCGCTTTTTTTGGTATATTTTACTTGGTTGGAGAAGTTTTTGATATGGCCAGCCTGAGTTTTTTGGGATCCATGTTTTTGATCTACTGCTTTGTCTATTGCTTTCCAATTCAGCCTCTGGAAGGACATATTATCTGGACTCGCAGTAAGCTTCTTTGGCTGGCAGTTGCGTTGCCAATTCTTGCGGCTTTTGTAGGTTGTATGGACAGTGGATTCGGAGATATTCTTTAAAAATGGAAGAAGGAGTTAAGTACAAAAGTGTTGCCAAGAAAAGGCGTAATCGACGCAACAGCTTGCGGATTTCTACCATTGCACTGATTTTACTTTGGGTCTTCTTTTATAACCTTTTGGTTAAAGAGCAGCCGTTCTGGATAGCCTTTTTTCAGATACTGGATACGATCAGTGACGATTTTATCATGGGCGCCATGTTTGCTATCGGAGTCGGTCTGAGCATCGTTGTCGTCTTTTCGTTCACAAAACTCTATACACAGATTATCGCTAATGTGTACTCGTTTCGAATGATCGAAGATTTGTTTTACGGTAAGCTTATGCGAGGAGAGTGGAGGACTTTCTTCTATTCAATTCTGACACTTGAAGATCAGTCAAACCCTGAAACTGTTTGTCCCAGGCGAGTCTCCAGCCTGGCTCTTTCATTCAGCTTCATCTATGTGATGAGCTGGATCTATGTTGTCTTGTTTAGCGAAGCATTGTTTTTTGTTTCCTGGAGTGCTGGTGTCGATTTGCCGATTAATTCGGACACACTTTACTACTTGCCGATGCTAGGCCTGGCCATCCCGTTTTCTGCAAGAGTGATGGCGTATTTCCGCTACCCGTATGCTCAGGATTATGCCGACTTTATGCCAGCAGCGGTATTTGTCTTGTTGCTGGTTTTTTCGCTCGGGTCTCTGCATGATTCAGACGATCAAAAGTTCTTTCTTCCTCAAATATTTGAGAGTACCGTGTTAACGCTAAACTTTTTACGAAACGGTGCATACTTGGCGTTCATACCCGTTTTTTTTGAAGGGGCCTTTTGGTTGTTTGAGTTGAGTTTGAACGAAGAAGAGGACTAGTAGATTTGAACATCGAACATCGAACTTCGAACTTTGAATACTGAATAACTGCGAAAAAAGGAATGCCGGAACTTCCCGAAGTAGAGACCACCTTGCGTGGAATCGCAAAGCACGTTGAAGGACGGCGAATTGAGAGCATTGTAGTGCGGCAGCCGCAGTTGAGATGGCCGGTTCCCCACGAGGTTGAGCAATCCGTCGGGCGGCGAGTGAATCGCATCTGGCGACGAGCGAAATACCTGCTCTTTGACACCGATGTCGGCAGTATTGTTATACATTTGGGCATGTCGGGCAGTTTGACGATACAACCTGTGGACAAACCCGTGAAGAAGCATGATCATCTGGATATTGTTCTCGATAATCAGCATTGTTTGCGGCTTAATGATCCCAGACGATTTGGCGCCTGTCTATGGCAGGGTATTCATGAGCCTAAATTGGCACTGCTGGAAAATTTGGGCCCCGAGCCGTTAACTGAGGCTTTTAACGGTGAGCGATTTTACAAGCTGTCACGTGGACGATCCGTAGCGGTCAAAAACTTTATCATGACCAATACTATTGTTGTGGGCGTTGGTAATATTTACGCCAATGAAGCATTATTCCGGTCGGGGATCGATCCGCGTCTTGCCGCTGGGAAGATTAGCCGTAAGCGCTACCAGTTGCTTAGCGAACAGATCAAAGACGTCCTGGCCGAAGCGATTGATCAGGGTGGTACGACCTTACGCGATTTCTTCGGTGCTGATGGCAAGCCGGGCTACTTCCGAATAAAATTGAAAGTCTATGGCAAGGAAGGTGAACCGTGCGAGCGTTGCAGTACAGCAATCCGCTCAATCAGGATCGGCCAGCGAAACACGTTTTACTGCCCAAAGTGTCAACGTTAACGCGTCGATCCTGTGAGAAATCCACTGCTAGCTTAGATAGGACAAATTGTGGACGACTGCATCAACTTTTTCAGCACCTTCAAGCAATTCATCCAGAGGGTCGTAGGTTCCGTTCAGCAAACTTTCGCGTGCGCCCGATTTGATTTCAAACGGTACGGATGCTTCGCCAAAGCGAATCTGCTTGTTCTCCAGATCAATTGTAATTTCGACATCGGGGTCGCTCTCGATTACACTGCTAAGCGCCTGACGATCCTTTTCGATTACAGAAGCGCAAATGATGCCCAGATTGGTTGAGTTACCAAAAAAGATTTCAGCAAAGCTGCCGGCAATGACTGCTCGGTAACCGGCACGGAAAATCGACTGCGGTGCGTGCTCACGTGAGCTGCCGCAGCCGAAGTTATTGCCAGAGACGATTATGGATGCCTCCGAGAAGCGTGGATCATTCAAATTGTGCGCTTTATCATCGCCCGATTCTGTCTTGCGAACGTCGTGAAACAGATACTCGCCCAAACCGTCAAATGTGATGCACTTCATGAAGCGGGCCGGAATGATACGATCGGTGTCAATATCATCGCCCGGTACGGAGACACCTTTGCCGGTGACTTGTTTTATTGGATTTGAGGACATGTTTGAAGAGGAGTTAGAAGTTGTAATGTTTAAGAGGTTTGTCTCAAGCAGCTGGAGCCTTTACTTTGGCCGCAATTTTGAAGAATTCACGCGCATCGGTCACTTCTCCGGTGATTGCCGCTGCTGCAACCATCAAAGGACTCATCAGCAATGTACGCCCGGTTGGACTGCCTTGACGTCCTTTAAAATTGCGATTCGATGAACTTGCACACAGTTGATCATTGATCAGTTTGTCTGGATTCATGGCCAGACACATAGAGCAGCCTGCGGCACGCCACTCGAAGCCGGCGTTGATAAATATTTTATCCAAGCCCAGTTCTTCAGCGATCTTGGCAACCACTTGTGAGCCGGGTACAACGATCGCTTTTATGCCTTTGGCGACGGTATGTCCTTCAATATAATGCGCGACCTCCTTTAGATCAGAAAAGCGACCGTTCGTGCAGGAACCAATAAAGGCGACATCGATTTTTTTTCCCTTTATCGGACTGCCTTCTTCGAATTGCATGTACTCAAGTGCTTCTATGGTCGATGCGCGTTCGGACTCGGTATTTCCTTCGGAAATCTTTGGGATATTTTCGTGAATACCAATACCTTGCGCCGGGGTGATCCCCCAGGTAACCGTTGGCGGAACATCTGCGGCGTTGATGTTGACTACATCGTCGTAGGCACATCCTGCATCCGATGCGAATGATTTCCAGCGCTCGACAGCAATGTCCCAGTCGGTCCCCTTAGGTGAATAGGCACGGCCTTTGAGGTACTCAAAAGTTGTTTCGTCCGGGTTCATATAACCGACCCGTGCGCCGCCTTCGATGGACATATTGCACACCGTCATACGCTCTTCCATAGTAAAATTGTCAAAGGTCGATCCACCGTATTCATAAGCATAACCGGTGCCGCCCCGAGTGCCAAGTAGGCGAATGATATGCAGGATCACATCTTTGGCATAGATGCCGGGCCCAAGCTCGCCATTTACATTGATGCGGCGCACTTTAAGTTTGTTGAGCGCAATTGTCTGTGTTGCCAGCACATCGCGTACCTGACTGGTGCCGATGCCAAAAGCGATTGCGCCAAATGCTCCATGGGTCGCCGTGTGGGAATCGCCACAGGCAATCGTTGTACCCGGTTGAGTGATGCCCTGTTCCGGGCCGACAATATGTACAATTCCTTGTCTGCCGGTATTTGTATCAAAGAAGGTGATTTTGTTATCGGCACAATTTTTACGCAATTCCTCAATCATAGCCTGTGCCAGCGGGTCGCTGTAGGGTTCAACCGCTTCATTGGTTGGTACAATATGGTCAACCGTTGCGAACGTGCGTTGTGGATATTTTACTTTCAGACCTTTGTCACGCAGCATACCGAAGGCCTGCGGACTGGTAACCTCATGAATCAAGTGTGTACCAATCAACAACTGTGTCTGTCCGTTTGCTAACGGGCGTACAGAGTGTGATTCCCATACTTTTTCAAATAAATTTTTGCTCATAGCTATATGTATTCCGTTGGTGATTCTCAATTGAGTCTCAATACGAAGCGTTTTGAGTCTGGTTGCAAATGCAAAGTAATTTTTTACGCGATACAATTTCTTGGAAGAACAGTCCCAAGTAGATGCTGATTGAGCAAATTCAATTAGGCGGCCTGCAAGGCCTGGGCTTTGTTTATTTCGGGTCTTGATAGAAATTAGACTTCAGCACCTGAATTTTAACTAACTCATGTAAGTTGTATGTTGCTGGGAACGCCAACGTTGCCGTCGACAGAGCAAAAGGGCAGCGTAATAGCGGATCGGCTCATTGGCCTCTTTTCCACCGCGACACTATTTGTGCTTATCCTGCTGTAAGATTTCCAATACTCTTCTTAAGATTTTCAATCGCGGTGACCGTTAATTTTATCTTTTTTGCCAACTCCGGATCGTCCGGACCAGACTGTAACGCTTCCTGCGCTGCCTTGGCCGCTTCCACGGTTTCAGTTGCAGAATCCAAGAGCTTCACAATCGCCTTGAGTCGGATGGAATCTGCGCTCGCATGATTAGCTTCCGTTTGGACCCGGATGTCTTTCGCCAGTTGTTGATAGATTCCCGTCCTCGAAGTGATCGCAGCAATCCGCTCTTCTATCGTTTGCTTCATCAGTCCCACAGCCGCCTCGTAAGCGATCTCATCGAGCCGCTTCATTTCAGGAGTATTCGGCCAGGATTCTATGGTAAATTGGATGAGTCTCTGGTTCTCTTTTAACCGACTGTCGAAATTTTCCGATTGGGACGCCTTTGCCGCATCCTCAAGCAGTTCGCCCAATTTCCTGGACCATCCTTCCAGGCCTTCAATGTTTTCCCACTCACTCATAGTTCACGTACCTTTCTAATCAATTCGTTAATTTCTACCGCAGCTTCCGTAAGAGAATCTATATTTACGGGACGCCTTTCTTTGATTGCAGTGATAAGGCTTGTATGCGCAGCAGACCACTCTTCGGCTAATTTTGTAGTTGCGAAAATGAGTGCCTGTCCAGCTCTGAGACTTTTCCTTATCGCTTCCTGCTCATTGAGATATATCTGATACTCTGGATTGGTAGCTTCCAATAACTGCGCATATTTTAACTGCTGGTCCAAATTAACCTCGTCAAATTCGTATTGTTCTAACTTTAGCTTTAGTTCCGTGCGATACTTCAGGAAATCGCTGTATGAAAACACCAGTTTATTTTCAGCGGCCCTGTTTGCAGCCACTAAAATCTCATCCAAATCTTTGAGATCAAGTTGGATCATATCGGCAATTTGTTGGACAGCAAAGTCTGCATTAACAAGCGCTTGCTCCAAAGACTTTGCGGCCCGGGCAATCGCGATCTGGTTCGAAACAAACTTGGCTGCATCAATACTCAGGCCTATTGCAGCCTCCGAACCGGGCAAGGCAAGATCGACTGCACCTGCGAGTTCTTTAACTGAATCAGCAACTTTTTCGGCCGACTCTGCACCTTTATTGCCCGCAGAAACAATCGCCTGGAGCGAGTTGGAATATTCAAAAAGGGCATCATAAGCTTTGTTACGATGCTCAAAAACGGATCGAAGCTGTTTCGCGTTTTCGTCATCACCCATGTGCCGGAGTTCGACTTCTACAGCGACCGCAGCACTTTGAACCGATTTCCGTGCTTTGTTTGTGGCATTTACAAAGGGACCAACATCCGGCAAAGACGCGCAGCCGCACAGGCCAACCAGTACAAACAAGACGCTTAGCGCCGAGACACTATTTTGTTTAACCGTAGAATAAGTGGGTTTTGCTGTTATCCTTAATTGATTCACAAACTCCATCATAGTGTTCAAATTAGACCAGATGGATTCTTATCAAGGCAAGCAATTTCTTTATTCCATCGTAAACTCATACTGGTTTTGAAAACGGCTGGCGTTACCTGATAGCTGCTTCGACAATGCAACCCGGCAAGCCTTTCGGCTTTGCTTATTTAACAACGAAGTACTGACAAAATTCCGTGTTCAAAAAATCCAGGGCAAATCATTCATATAGTGAACTGTATGAGATTAGGAGTCGGAGGATAGGATCATAGCCAGTTGCCGATGAACAGAAAAGGGCTCCAGTAGGCGGGATGTTTGTACTGTGGTTGATTGAGCAAATTCAATTGGGCGGCCTGCAAGGCCTGGGCTTTGTTTATTTCGGGTCTCGATAGAAATTGTTTATAGAAGTCAGTCATTGTGAGCATGGTGGCTTCATCATGTACCGACCAGAGTGTAGCGATGGCGCTACGGGCACCCGACTCAAGTGCGATACCGGCCAAACCAAAAGCTGCGCGTACGTCTCCGACGGCGGTGTTGCAGGCACTCAGTGTCAGTAGTTCAACGGGTTTATCGCTGAACTGTCCGAGCTTTATAAGGCTTCCAAACTGGTCTAACGGAAGTTTGCCGTCATAGGTAAGCAGAAAGGTCTGGCTGGGATCTGCGCTGAATTCGCCATGGGTTGCCATGTGAATAATGCGGTAGGGATTCTTCGTGATCATGTCGATGAGGACCTGCTTTTCATAAGACTGATCAAGCAGTTGCACTGAGTTGCTTTGCAGGGTTTGGTCGATGATACTCAGCTCTTCAGGTACATTTGGCAGGGCAGGGAACCCCTGGACGCTCTCGGAAAGCCCGACGAGTAAGGTTTCAAGGTTTTCGCGTGGCACAGGTTGTGGATCTGTGAGCTGTAAGCCCGGGGTCGTGACAATTGCATAGTCTTCAATTAAAAAATTCTCTCCGTCATAAAGGGCCGCAAACGGTATCAGTGAAAGCACGCCGTCCGGAATGAAGATCAGGGTATCAATGTCCGCTTTCTTTAGTTTTTCTTCAAGCGGATCGATCATCCAGTAATGAAGCTTTTTTCCGGGGCCTGCGAATGACTGATGAGAGTTATCCTGTAGATGTTTTCGAAACTGAAAAACTGTCTGGGTTAGTGTCTCCTGATCGACCAGCGAAGTAAACTGAACAATTCCGTCGGGGAGGGTCGCTATAATAACAAGCCTGTCTGCAAAAGACATCGGGTAGATGACGGCACAGTTGTTTCCGATGTTGTCCAGCGATGTGGCTTTATTTCTCAAAGCAGTTACGCACTCATCCTGATAGAAATCTTCGACTTCGGCCGCTTTCATTTGCTCAATGACCAAACGGGCTTTTTTCAGTTGTGATTGTTGTTTCTCGGCGTCGGTTGCCTTGTCAGCCACTTCGATGTAAAGTGCAGCCAGTTCGTAGTAAACGGGCTTGATGCTCTCCTTGAAATAGTTCGGAGAGCTTCGATAGCTGAACATCAGTCGCGAGCGTATTGGGGTAAGGCTCTTCACCGCATTTTGGTAATTTCTGAGCGCTTGATCGGGTTGTTCTGTCTTGTTGAAAAGGCGCCCAAGTTGCCATTGCCAGCAATAGACCATTTCCGGATGAGGTCCTTGCTGGGCAAAAAAAAGTGCCTGCCTGGTTTTTTGAAACGCCCGATCATAGTCCGCTTCCATTTCATGTAGACGCGCGATATGGCCGTAGGCGTTTGATCGCGAACGATTATCCAACGATAAGTCTGCTTCCGTTTTTACTGCTTCCCAAAGAGTCCGAACCTTTGCTTTTAACGATGTGTCTGCGGATGGGTGATCGTCTTTTTCAAGTAAATCCTGTAGCTGGATCGCCAGGGCGGATTGGAGGAGTGTCTTTCTGTGTGAGGGTGGTAATTCCTCAACGAGGTCGGCACTTTCATACAGGGCCTCTTTTGCCATTGAAAGATCTCCGGCATAGGTGGCGGCCTTAGCCAGATTCAACAAGATGAGCGTGGCAAGCGATGGGTCTTCTGCCGTTTTAGCCAGCTCCAGTCCCTGATTGAATACCTCAATCGCGCTTTCGTAATCTCGGTCCAACGTCAGTACGGTTCCCCAGTTGTTGAGCGCAGATGCAATCAATGCGGGTTGGTTTTTCAATTTGCGCGCCAGGTTGAGCGCCTGCTGACCCAGTTCCCTGGCCTGCTCTATCTGACCAACGTTCAGGTAGAGGTCACTCTGTTGAATCAGTACTGAAAGAATACCGGCGGCGTTCTCAAGCTTTTTTGCCAGTGCTTCGGCGTTTTCAAGTTCAGTTAACGCGCCTTGGTAATTGCCTTTGTTTTGGAGCTGTCGGGCTTTTGTCAGGGAGTGGTCAAAGCGCTCGACGAGTACGTTTTTTTGCGAATAGTCTTCTACATCTGACGGCGTCGCAGTGAGATTTCCTGAGAAATTCAAGTGGATTAGAAAAACAAGGGCGAAGGCAACCGGGTTGATTCCTTTTGGGTTGGTCATTCTGAGTGCGAGCGTTGTTTTTAAAAATGTTGTAGCCGCGGCTACAAAAGTATGAAAATTCCATCGTACTTCTTTCATTTAAAATAAAATATTACGACCCTTTGTTGCGTTGCAACTTTCGAATCAAAAGAGCCCAACGTTCATTCTGAAATGAATGCCAGCCTCCTGAATATCATGTTCCAGATCATAGTCGACTGATTTTAGCGGCAGCCCCCAGTAGAGCTCGGCAGAGCTTGAGCGATTAATTTGCCAGAGAAGGCCCAGGCCGAGGCTGTGTAGTAAGTCAACCGATCCTGTCTCGTTGGCGCCATCCTTGTTTTCAGCCCATCCGAAATCATAGAAGGTTGCGAGTTTCACCTGTCCGTCACCTCTTTGTGTGCTGATACCCGGTAGCTTTAATTCAAAAACCGGAATTCTATATTCGATGTTTACCAATGCACCGTAATCCCTTGCGAGCGTGTTTTCACGATAGCCTCGAACCGTGGTCGCGCCACCAAGCGTAAATTTCTCCGTGGGGAGCAGGGCACTGTCGCTCATGCGTAGTGTCCCTTTTAACAGGATCTGACTGTCCCAGGGTTGTAATCGTTGCAGATATTGTCCCTGCAGGAGCCAGGTGACAAAGCTGGCATCCGGATTATTCTCAGTCGCATCCATCGTTGCGTCCAACAAGTCGACACCAAAGTCCACCGATGAATAAAGCGCCAGCACTGCTGTCCGTGAGCGGAAGAACCAGTCGCTTACAAGGCTCAAAGTCGTCACCCGATCTGCAGAACGACCCGAACCGGACGGGAAGGAAATGCCAGAGAGGCTTGTTGAAGTATCTCGATGCGCCAGCCGAACCGTCAGGCCGAGTTCGTGGTCGGGCTTGCGGTAGACCGGGTGGCGAACCTCAAGGCTGTATTGGTACGATTCGTTAGAGATATCGAGCGCTCTGAAATTATCGTTGATGATATTCGATGTATTTTTGCTGAATCCGGTCGTTAATGTAGTATCCCAGCGAGTGATCGGAACCGTTCCATAAAGACTGTAAAAAATATTTTCATCCGTACGTAAGCGTGCATCGTCACCAAAACGCCAGCCGATTCTGGTATCCACGGTATCGCCCATTCCGGTCAAATTTGAGCCGCGAGCGTACAATTCAGTACTGTACAGGCCCACATTGGCAGCGTTGTGATTGTCGGTTGCAAAACCACCGCTCCACCGTTCCGTTTCCTCGATTTCGACGGACAAGATTCCAGAACCCAATTCAGAACCCGGCTCCAATTGGGCCTGGATGCGTTTAATCGTCGCGTCCTGTTCCAGTATTTTCAGGTTTTCCTGAAGTTTAAAAACATTGAGCGGCGGGCGAATTCCTTTTTCGATTCGCTTGACAATGTAGTGGTTCGAAAGGCGGTTTTTTCTTAGAATCCGTATGTCTTCCAGCGTACCTTCGCGAATCTGAAATACAATGATCCCACCTTCAATATTCTGATCAGGCAGCAGCGCGCCGGAATTGATAAATCCATTGGTTACATAGTGACTTGTGATCTTGTCCTTGAGCTCGATCAGTTCCTCAGCGTAGACCTCTCGTCCAGTATAGGGTGCTGCGATTGTATTCAGTGCTTCATCGGAAAAAACCGTATTCCCCTGAAACTGGTATTTTTTAACATAGACCGATAATTGGGTCGAAAGTTTATTATCGTCTGTGCCTTCCAGCGAATCAGGAGCGGGTGAAGTCGGTTGATTGGTGCTTTCAACAGTTGAATTCGGATGACTTTGCAAAGCATGACAATTGCTTAGCGGTAGTAAGAAATGGCTAACTGTCAGGAAAAAGCTTATTCTCAACTTCATATCTTACTATCTGATGTAAAAGTTGGATTCCCTGCCGATTGATTTACCAGTTTCAGTTGCTTTCTCAATGTGTTGAAGATACGGTTTTATTCATTGCTGTTTTTCAGGAAAAACCTAACTGGGAAGATTTATGAAGAAAAAGAGTTTGCAGTCAAATACAACGGAGACGACACCGAGTCTAGACGAGCAATTCAAGAAACTTTTCAGTAGTCCTGATGGATTGTCGACAACCGAAGCAGCGAAGCGGCTTGAAAAGTATGGCGCCAATGTAATTGAAAGAAAACGAGAGAGCGGCTTACGAATGTTACTCGGCTATTTCTGGGGGCCAATCCCCTGGATGATTGAAGTGGCTGCAGTGCTCTCGGCGATTGTGGGGCACTGGGTGGACATGGTAATTATTCTGGTACTGCTGATTTTCAACGCAGTGGTCGGTTTCTGGCAGGAGCATCAGGCGGCTAATGCAGTCGATGCGCTCAGAAAGCAACTTGCATTAAAAGCACGCGTGAAGCGCGACGGACAATGGACTGACATTGATGCCTCTCAGTTGGTGCAGGGAGATCTTATTCGTCTACGTCTAGGCGACATTATTCCAGCGGATGTAGTTTTGAGTGAAGGCGATTACCTGAGTATCGATCAGTCCGGGCTCACCGGTGAATCCTTGCCCGTGGATAAAAAAGTGGGCGATGTTGCTTATTCAAGTTCGATCATCAAGCAGGGTGAAATGGTCGCTCTGGTCACCGCTACAGGGGTGGAAACCTATTTTGGAAAGACGGCAAAGCTGGTTGCGAGTGCCCGGCCGGTTTCACACTTCCAAAAGGCTGTGCTTACGATCGGCAACTACCTGATCTACCTCAGCCTGGGTCTGGCATCTGCATTGCTGCTAACCATGCTGATTCGTGGAGAGTCGGTATTTGCGCTTTTTCAATTCACCTTGATTTTAGTGGTGGCGGCAATTCCTGTAGCCATGCCGGCGGTGCTTTCAGTTACCATGGCAATCGGCGCCGTCATTCTTGCTCGAGAGAAAGCGATTCTAACAAAACTGGAATCCATCGAAGAAATGGCGGGTATGGACATTTTGTGCTCGGATAAAACCGGAACGCTTACCCAGAATAAGCTCACCCTGGGCGATCCTGTAATCTTCGGCGCCAAGGATGAGAATGAATTGATCCTGACTGCCGCCCTGGCGTCCAAAGCTGAAAATCAGGATGCAATTGATCTGGCTGTAATCAAACGGCTGAACGATTTGGACGATGGCAAAACGCTAGCGGATTACAGACTTGTTAAATTCGTTCCATTCGATCCTGTGCGTAAACGCACTGAAGCGGTCTTGCAGACAGTCGACGGCGGTTCTCTAACAGTGACCAAAGGAGCGCCTCAGGTGATTCTCGAACTGTGCAATCCAAAGCCAGAGCTTGCCAGGAAAGTTATGGAAAACGTACAGAAATTTGCTGAAAAAGGCTTTCGCACACTCGGTGTGGCGCGTTGCGAGGCCGATGGGAAATGGAGCTTTTACGGTTTGCTGTCGTTATTTGATCCGCCGCGCGAAGATGCTGCGGATACGATCAAGAACGCAAATGAGCATGGCATTAAAATCAAAATGGTAACCGGCGACAATAAGGCGATTGCCGAGCAGATTGCCGACCGCCTGGGCTTGGGAACTCACATCCGAAGAGTTAAGTCTTTATTTAAAGGCAGTTCAGCAACTGAAGATATTTCACCAAAAGCTACGAGTGAAATTGAAGCCGCCGAAGGCTTTGCCGAAGTGTTTCCTGAACACAAATATCAAATCGTACAGGCGCTGCAAAGCCGCGGTCATATCGTTGGCATGACCGGTGATGGCGTAAATGACGCGCCTGCCCTAAAACAGGCCAACTGCGGTATCGCGGTCAGCGGCGCCACGGATGCTGCCCGTGCCGCAGCTGCGCTGGTTTTGACGGCTCCGGGGCTTTCGGTGATCGTGCGGGCAGTGGAGACGGCGCGATCTATCTTCGAGCGGATGAACAGCTATGCCATCTATCGGATTACCGAGACTATCCGCATCATGTTCTTCGTGGCACTGGCGATGATGGTTTATGACTTTTATCCGATTACTACCGTTATGATCATCCTGCTGGCCCTGCTCAATGATCTGCCGATACTTGCGATTGCCTACGACAATACTTTGCCGTCTCGAAAACCGGTGCGCTGGAATATGGGGCGGGTGCTGGCTATCTCGACGACGCTCGGGTTGATCGGAGTTCTGGAGACATTTGGTCTCCTGATCATTGCTCACCAATGGTTTGATTTGAGTGAGCCTCAAATTCAATCGCTCATTTATTTAAAGCTGGCGGTTGCCGGACACCTGACGCTATTTGTCGCGCGTACCCGTAAATCGTTTTTTAGCAAACCCTATCCCGCGCCGATTCTTCTGGGGGCCATTCTAGGCACTCAGCTAATTGCCGCACTGATTGTATATTTCGGATGGCTGGTGGCACCACTTCCCATCAATTACATCGTCTTTGTCTGGAGTTATTGTCTGATTTGGATTTTTATCGAGGACTGGGCAAAGTTGCAGGTCTACCGTCACCTCGATTTGCGAGGTAAAGCGCATCGCAGGTTTTTGGATCGAGTTCAGGAGCCATTGCACTCTCATCGAGTCTAATTGCGGTTTAAATAATCAAACGGACGCCTCCGAGCTCAGCCAGGTTGTAGACTAAGTTGCCTCCTTCGGGAGATCCGATGAACATGAGGTTAGCCGGGACTTTCCATTCTTTTGAGAGTTCTGCGATTAACTTTGGTCCGAAAGTGCCTTCCCGTATTACCAGTTCGATGTCGATGTCGGGATAGGCTTCATCCAGAAATTCGATGTCTTTTTTCAACTTGGGATTTTCGGGTTCGTCGGTTGCCGAAATATGCACAATTTTTACCCGGTTGGTATGTTCATTCTTGCGTATGTAAAGCATCGCTTTGTTTAAGTTGGCAAGGTTGTCGCCACGTGTAAAAAATATGATCTGCTGGGATTTGATTGCTTCGATTTGCTCGTGTATTTTGCCAATCGTCCGACCCATGGAAGTGGAAAGTGTTGCCATGATCGAATGAATGAGGAAGAGTCCCATTTCGAAAAGAGCGATCCGTCCCAACATAAAGCCGACAACGATTAATGCCGGAAAAAGGAATTCAAGAAAAACAATCAGGTAGAATGGATTGAGCACGGCGTTGCCGATCAGTGCGGCAACGACTCCGGCTAGACCGAGTATGACTGAGAGCCAGCTTGCGCGAAAGGGTCTCGTCAGTTTGCTGCGTTTTATCTTAAGCAAGCTATTGCCGACGGCAAAAAGGCCCATCACCGACAGGAACGAAATGGTGTAGACGCCGGCCAGGGCTTTGAGTTCGCCCCGGGTGCAGAAGTAGACGGAAACGCAGAGCACGAAAAATACGATCAATATCCGGTGCGTGGTTCCCCGCCGGTTCTTCTTCAACAGAAACTGCGGCAAGCAACGATCCAGTGCCATCCGATGAACCAGACCATTGACACCGACGAAGCTCGTCAGCACGGCGCCGCTGAGAACAAGAACCGCATCCAATGAGATAACCGTTGCCAGCCATTTGCCACCTGCCAGTTCTCCGAGGTCAGCCAGTAGTGTCTCCTGCGCCGTTTCGATCGATGTCATAGGGAGAAGCGCCAGCGCTAGAAATGCCATTATCGGGTTGATTGTTGAAACGGCGAGCCACATGTTGCGCAGCGTTTTTGGAAAGACACCGTCCGCCTGTTCTTCCACAAAATTGGCTGAACTTTCAAAACCGGATATTCCGAGCATCGCGGCGCAAAAGCCAAAGAAGATCGCCTGTTGCCACCCGCCTTCAACAGGCGTACTCAGATTGGTCCAGAGCGTATCGACACCATTTTGCAGCAGCCAGGCAGAGCCCAGGACAATTAGCAGCGACAAGCTAAAGAGGTGAAACAGGAAAATCACGATGGCAACTCTTGACGACTCCGTAATCCCCCAGATTGTCAGCAACATAAAAAAAGCAAGCAGGCCAACCGTTGCCAGTTGAACTGAAAATGCGGGCAGGGCAGCGTGTGCATAATGCACCGCCTCACTGCCTGAAATGACAGCAGTCGCCATATAGGAAAGCACTGTCAAACATGCCGCGAAGGAGGCTTTAAACTTACTTGTGGTGTTGAGTAAGGCGTTATAGGCACCACCGTTTAGTGGCAAGGCACTGACTACTTCGGTGTAGATGGAACGGTAAAAATAGAGAATAATTGCAACGATGATCAGCGACAAGGGCCCCCAGCGACCTCCGTAGAATATTGCTAGTGCGGAAACATAGAGACAGGACGATGTGATGTCGTTGCCACAGATTGCAGTCGAAGCCAGTTGACCCAGTTTAGTGTGCGTCTTAAACTTTTTCACTTTGGATGACTACAAAATAGTTTCTGATTCTTCGCGTGATTTGGCCTGACCTGCTTACTTTATGGAAACTATGGCCAAATAAAAGTAAAAAGTCATCTTTCAATCTGGAGGTAACTTCATTTAGACTGCATCTTGTTGACAGCTAGGAAAGCGAGTTCTGGATATCTTTGACATCGCTCCTGTAGATCGGGCCAGCATAGTGTTGGGGATACAGGAGTGATTTTATCGTAATGAGGCAGACTCTCAGTCCAGCCAGGACGCAATTGAGGTTGTAGTTTTTGGATCTGGTTTTGTCTTCACGCATGCAGTGGTCACGAACCTAGTGATTGCGTATTTCGCAGCAGCCCCAGTGTTCGCGCGCGAGCTGGGCAAAGGTTGCTGCACAGCTTTCTTTAGGAGCAATGGAGCTGATGTAGAAGGCCACTTTCGGAACTTCTTCGGGCTTTTCGGTGTGGGTAGAAAAGGGTAACTCGTTCGTCGATGTTCTCGGCGGCCTTGTAGGCGTGGCGATTTTCATTTTTAAGTTGAAGAAAGTAATCACTACCGGCCTTTAAGATCGGCTGGGCCTGGGCTTTGTTATTATTGAGTGCATCGCCCGTGATGGTGGCTCCTTCGAGATTGGTTTTTCCGTAGAGTTCCAGAGCCACGGTTTGTTCGCCTTCGCGTTTGTTTTCCAATGCTTTAAAAAGATAAATGAAATTATCATGACCGTACAAAAAAATGTAAAATTTAAAGTTGACTTCAGTCAATAAATCCATTAAGTAAAATAGTGTTATGAAAACTAAAACCCCCGTTCTTAAGAAGGGAAATAGTTGTTTTTCACAGACTGCTGTGAAAATGGGGGCAAAAATTAGTATTTCAGGGCCTCCGCGAGGACTTTATCTGGTGATTGGAAATGGTCCTATCGCATCGTTAGTCAGTGGTGCCGGGGGACAAATTGTCATGCGTTTTACTGCAGACAAACTATTGGCGATTTTATCATATGATGGATTTCTCGCTTTGAACCGAGAATCGATGATTTCGCGGATAGGGCCCGTCAATCTTGATATGGAACGTTTCAAGCAACTTTCTCAAGGTCTTTCAAAATCAGTTGTGCCGAGTCCCGGTGCAACTTGATGATGATAAAAACAATAAGGGTACTTTTCCCTTAACAAATAATAGATAACAAATAATAGATAAGGAGCAAAATTATGGCAGGTGTTGGACAAGAATTATTAGCAGTCCCTCTTCCCGAAATGGTTATGAAGTTGGGGCTTGGTATTGCTGAAGCACAGCGGGCACTGGACGAAAATTCCGTTGAGACCTCTGTAATGTTGGCAGAGACAACGGTACCTCTCATTTTAGCAGTCACACAGACAATTGCAGCAGATGGGAGTGTATCATTTGTGAATGCCGATCCAGTTGATGTGTCACTTCTTCAAATTGGTTTGATGCCGACTTTCTACCAGTTTTCAGAAGCAACAATTGAGGTAACGATGGATATTAAGACGACCTCATCCCGTGAGACAAATGTGAAAGTTAGTGCGAAAGCAAAAGTTGGATTTGGATGCTTCAGCGCCTCTGTAAGTGTTGATGTCTCACATAACCGCAAGTTTGGCAAGACGGTACATGGAACCAGCCGGTTAGTTACCAAAATGGTACCTGTGCCGCCGCCGCCAAGGATTGCACCGGAGTTGACAGTAATAGACAATCGTCCATCAACGGATACACCCGAAAACGCATAAAGCAGACCATGGATCAATAACCATTAGCCTTCAGTATACCGAAGGCTAATGGTATTAAAAAAACTTCGTATAACAAACAAAATAACCTTACCAAGTATAGCAGATGCACTCAATGGAAGTGTGTCCTTTACGTGGGAAAAAACGAAAGAATTCGATGCCTAAAACTGTAAAAAAAGAGATGGAATTAAGCGCATTTCGCAAGCCGATAGTGCCTGCAGAAGTAAAAACAAATGAAGTTTCTACTACGTCATTTGCCGACTTGGTAAGAATGATGGCGGAAGGCATTGCTGATGCACAACGAAGCCTCGATAAATCCTCAGCAGATATGCTGGTTGATTTGGCAGAGACACACGTGGAGGTGGTTCGCAATATTACCGAAGTCATTGATGAAAAGGGTGAGATCACTTACAAAAATTCACCTGCCCAAAGCGTGTCTTTGTTAGAATTGGGAATGCTCCCCACGTTTTACCAATTTTCTGAAGCTACTGTTGAGGTATCAATGGATTTGCATGTAGTTGAGGATGTGGATGAAAAATCAAAGACTAAAGGCCTTAGAACACTCTTTGCCAACACCAGGGATATCCGTATGGAGCGTAAGCTCAACCGCGATGTAAAAATGGCCTCAAAGTTAACTGCTAAGTTGGTTCCTGTTCCTGTACCATTGCGATTGGAGCCTTCACGTACAACTGAAACAAAATAATATCTTATTGGAGGAATGTTGACATGGCTGATCATTTGGATTCTCAAGAAATGGTGTTAGATGAATTTTTGGTATCAGCAGCCCGTTCATTTAACAATGCCCAGAAACTAATGCTAAAAGGTTCCGGCATATCTGCAAGTATGGTTCTTAGCAGCGCCGACCTCGAAGTAAAAGTTACTGTCGACAATGCAAACGGATGCATGAAGGTTCGTCCGATTTCGCTTCGAGATATCAGAGAGGGAGGTATTGATTCTGGAATGCTTTCAACCTTGCGTATAAACTATGTTGGTTCTGTGGATGAATTGAGTGCTGGTGGATTGTCGGAAGTTGCGACTCCGGGAACCAATTATACACCTACAACAGGAAAGCGTATTCCCGATCTAACTGATTTAACACTAAATGAAGCCACAGACCGACTGAAAGCGAACAAATGGAAGTTCGTTGCTCATGCTGCAAGCCGCGAGGAAATTGCTTCAGCTGGAGAAACTACACATGGGAAAGTAATTCGACAACAACCTGAGCCGTTCGAGGAATCTGATACAGATACCATTCATTTTTGGGTTAACTTAGGCAGTGTTTCTGTTCAAGCGATTGATGGTATTGGCGAAAAGATGGCGTCGAAGCTATCTAAAGTGGGAATACGTTCCATCGGTGATTTGAGCTTAGCTAATGTATCTGAACTTTCATCTCTCCTGCGTATGAATGAACAGCGAACTCGTGACTTTGTTAACATGGCGTCAATGATGTCACGCCTTGTGGTGTTTGGATTGAAAGATGAAATTGTGGAGCTCCTTGTAAAGGGAGCAAATATCTATTCGGTTGAAGACTTAGCACAGGCCGATCCAATTGAATTGTATCAGGCCTGTTCTGAAATACTTGTTGAAGGGGAAATCATGACTCCAAAAGAGTTCTCTTTTACGCAGAAAGACGTGGAAGGATGGATTAGCGTCGCGAAACGTTCGCTTTAATTCTTGGCTGGTATAACACAAATACATAGGTACCCAATGCCCTTTACAGGCATAGCCAAATCGACGGGCTGCTCCTGGTTCAAAACCGCTTT
>CAWUII010000036.1:0-26605 GCA_963922575.1 uncultured Opitutia bacterium | reverse complement strand
TATATTCCCATAACCTAACCCGGCAGAGCCGGAACCAGAAGGAACTTTGAACGTCGAATATTGAACATCCAATGCTCTGCTTTTTGAAACCACGAAGATACACTAAGAGTAATACCAGAAAGGTTTGAACAAATGTAGGTAGCACGGTGCGAGACGCACCGCGCTACCTCATGCATGACTACATGACCAACGAAAGCCTTCGAGAGCGCTTTGGCCTTACCGACGACAAAATCGCGCGGGCCAGTCGCATTATTTCATCTGCAAAAGAAAAGGGCTTAATCGTTCCTGCAGAAGCCGGCCAATCGAACAAATTTGCCCGCTACCTTCCACATTGGGCCACTTAAATCTTATTTTCGCTTATTTTCGCCACATTGCACCAAGCCAGTACAAAGCCACTCGCCACAAAAGCATTTTAATTGATCTTCAACGACTTACAAAACGCCTACTCGCAATTCTTATTTGCGCTCATTTGCACCTGCGCCCAAATAACGCCATTCTGACCCACATCTTCAACATGCCCAACATCTCCTCCATCGTCAAAAACGTCCGCAACATCATGCGGAACTAAGACCAGGGAATCTCTGGCGACGCCCAGCGTCTGGAACAACTCGGCTGGATGCTCTTCCTTAAAATCCTCGATGAGAAGGATCAGGAGCTCGAGATCATCCGCGAAGACTACACCTCCGTTATCCCCGAAAAGTTCCAATGGCGCACCTGAGCGACCAATCCCGAGGGCATCACCGGAGACGACCTGCTCGCCTTTATCGACCACCCCACCGACGGCCTGTTTTCCAAACTGAAGGAGCTCCAATCGACCAAAGCCCCCCAGCGCGCCGCCATCGTCCGAGAGGTCTTCGATGGATTGAACAACTACATGAAGTCCGGCTTCGCCATGCGCAAGGTCATCAACCAACTCAACGGCTTCGACTTCAACAACTCCGAAGACAGGCACATTTTCGGCACCATTTACGAATCCATCCTCATCGAGCTGCGCGATGCTGGGAACAAGGGCGAATACTACACCCCCCGCGCCATCACCCAGCTCATGACGCAGATGACCGCGCCCGGGCTCGGCGAAAAAGTACTAGAAAAAGTTAAGTGTTGGTATAAGGTATACGCGAAATGCTACTCTTAAGTAATTCAACCGCTCTGGCGCGATGGCTAAGTTTGCTTTTTACAGCACTGCCCAGTTCTGCAAAACTTTGCTGATAGCCGTCGGGGATAAAAATGGGATCATAGCCAAATCCGTCGGCACCGGATGCCTTCGTTGCAATGCGACCTTCGCAGCTGCCCTCGTGGTAAACAATCCGGCCCTGCGGGTTGATAATGCACAAAACACATTTAAAACGTGCTGTGCGGGCTTCAACTGGCATGTCTTTCAGCGCACTTAGTAATTTGTTCAGATTGTCTCGGTCGCTGGCTTGAGCACCTGCGTAACGCGCTGAATAGACACCCGGAGCGCCATTGAGGGCATCGACCTCAAGACCTGAATCGTCGGCCAGCACCCAGGCACCACTGGGCGCCAACGCACGCAAAGCACTGGCCTTTAGATGTGAATTTTCGGCAAACGTAGTGCCCGTTTCGTCGACCTCCGGCATACCGCCGCACGATTCTGCAGACCGTACAGTAAAGGGAAGCCCTTTCAGCAATTGCTCAAACTCGTTAACCTTGTGCAGATTTCCGGTGGCAATGATCAGTGGTTTTTGAGTCATTGTTGGATTGCTTCTCCCAAACCACAGTTATTGGCAATTTGAATGGATATGCCAGGCCGGGCGTTGATTTCCAACACAAGTGGACCGCGTTCTCGATCAAGCACAATATCGACACCAATATAACCGAGCTTGGATGCCTCTTGCATTTTTACAGCGATAGCAAGCATTTCGTCCCACATGGGCACTTGCCTGTCTTTGAACACATGCCCTGTTTCAGGGTGGCGCTCAATATACTTGTTAAATTGAACGGCATGGGTGGTCTGTCCGGTTTTCATATCAATTCCTACGCCAATACCACCTAAATGTAAGTTTGCCTTACCATCCGATCGTTTTGTCGGTAAGCGTAACATCCCCATAATCGGTCTACCTTCCATAACGACAATGCGGACATCAGGAACACCCTGAAAAGAAATCTCTTCGAATACGGGATCAAATTTTACCAGATCTTCGATAATGACCGTATCGCTCTGTCCACCCAACGAGTACATGCCGCTCAGTACGTTTTGGCAATGGAAGATAATATCCTGCTTGGAAATAACGTCATTGGAGCCTTTCTTGAAACCGACCGGCAATGTGTCCGTGACCACAATAATCCCACCGCCCCCGGAGCCATGGTCCGGTTTGATAACGAATTGTTTGTGTTGCTCAAGAGTGTCATTCAGATGTCTCAACTCGTATTGCCAACTAATTTCAGCAATGAGTTTTGGCGTGTTGACCCCCACTTCATCAGCCAGCTTTTTAGTGATCAGTTTACTGTCTGCAAAGGGATAATACTTACGATTGTTTTTGGCAAAGATGTAATCGAGATTGCGTGAATTGATGCCAACAATGCCGCGTTTTTTCAAATAGCTGCTAAACATCTTGCGCGACCTTTTTCATTTGTTTGAAACGCCAGTACTCAGTGAGCTTGTATCCGTTGTAACGACCTAAGATTAGACAACAGGCAATCACTACAAAAAGGAGCTCCGGAAAAACAAACATACAATGCATTACATAGTCATTCAATATGCATACGTAGATAATCGTTGCTAGCGCCATACTGCCAATAAATCCGTAGAATGCTTCTGTCGGATTTTTTTCATCAAGAATGGTAGAGAGCCGTTCGATAAACATCGTGATGATCACCACAGGAAAGAGTGCGACTGAAATGCCCAGTGAGAAATTCTGATTCTTCGCAAGTAACATTACCAGTATGATAAATACGACAATGATCGACAGAACGGCTGACAACCTAGGCACCATCAACAGATACAGCTTTGTAATATAGGCTCTGGTAAACAATCCAAGGGAGATAATACCAAAGAAGAACAGGATGCCATAGATTAACCCGGTTTCACGGAAAGATAATGCGATCAATACGGGCATAAAGGTGCCAATGGTCTGCACGCCGATTACCTGCCGAAAAAATGAAATGAGCAAAGCGCCCAGCGGTAAAAGCAACAGTATTTGCACCACGAACTGCTGCTCCAGCGGAAGCGTTTGCAGAGAGATAAAATGTACAAACGGATTGGCATTTTTCTCCAGCCAGATTTGTCGCATCAGTGAGCTGTCATTGTTGAGTTTAATAAAAACTTTAGAGCTATTTTTAAGCTCCAGACTATTGTTGAAGATATCCCTGTCCCCAAACCACCAAACGTAGTAATCATCGAGATTTTCTATATCCTTTTTTGATGAAGAGATGCGATCCCAACGATCGGCTCCCTTATTGTAGACTTCAATCCAGCGTTTGATATCCACGCTGCTGTTTTCATGTTTCAATTCAAATCCGTTAGCAGTTCTGACATCTATTTTGGCGGCTGCGAGGATCCTGACAAGTACGCTCTCTTTTGTGTTGGCATTCATCTCCTCGGTTAACAGTTGCGCTACATCTTCGTCCGCTCCCAAAGCTTTGATCACTTGCTTTGTGAAAGAGACCGGCCCCGAAGACTTTTTCTCGGCGTCTTCAAGGATGCTATCGATCGTTTCGTAAACAATCTTGGTCTTCTCATCAGGATTGCTAAGCCGATTTTTCTTTAAGTACTGATCATTTTTCCCAGAGGATGGTTGCTGAATTTCGATTTGGTTACCGATTTTGTATATGTTGTAACGCAGCAAAACAGTTTCGCCGCCACTGATTGTTCTTTTGGATAGTTTGTAAATATTGGTACCGCTACTCTTTGTTTCTCTTATACCGAAATCCGGCGCGAACAGCTGATCATTGGTGATTGCATAGGAGGCATTGTCCTGAGGTTTAATTAATGAAAATTCAACGCCGTTGCGGTTTCTTTCCTCTAATTCAACAGAGAATTCGACATACCAGCTATCAACATCTTTACCCGGTAATACAGGATAGGAGAGCACAGTCGTTTTGTAAGCAAAAATGCCTATTCCTATGAAAACCAGAATCGCAGAAATTATAAACGTAATCCAAGTCCTAGCCATCATAAATCCAAAATCTTCATGTGTTCAGCAATCACTTCGTTCAATTAATCTTCAACTATACAATTTGGATTCGTTGTAAATGATTTCGAAACATCAACAATCAATTGACCCTTTTCTAGCATGTTGCCCCCGATAAGCAGATCATGTTTAAAATTGCGGCGGTTAGCCAGATTTACTTCACATTCAATAAGCTGTCCAGCAACGCAGAACTCCATAATAACTACCGGCCTTCGGATGGTTTTGCCATCATAGTCATCTTCATAATCGTTGCTGTTTTTCCTTTTTATTCTTACGAACCGTTCAATCTTTTTCTTAAGTTTCACGTTATTAATTCCCTTGTCTTTGGAAATAACTTCAAAAACGACATACTCATCTGTTTGCTCGATAATTCTTGAATTAATAGAGGACGTTTTTGCGCCTGTATCTAGCTTTGCCTCGATAACTGCATCAACTTCGCTGATGCGAACATTTTCAACCCCCCCGACTATTATGCGTTTTTCAGATAACCCTGCGTAGGCGTCGATGGCTGTGAGAAACGTAATTGCCAGAACAAAGAGACTTGTGGCCAGACCTCTTTTGCAAGCATCCAATATAAAGAATTTATCAATCATACGTAATTTAAAAATGTTGTTTTAAAAGGTGTTTTGGCATCGTTGCAAACGTTTCAATCAGAAAAGATTCCTAGTTCACCGTTGCGGGTTCAAGAAATGGTAAACAAAAAGTCAGGGACATGATACAGCTAAATAAAAGTAACTCTCATGTCACCGAACGAATACAGCGGTCAATTGGAGGGCAATGCTGTCATTGCCGCGAAGGCTGACTCGATACGGAAATGACGAAGCATTTCACTCCAAGGTAAAGGATGACTTTTTACACTTATTCAGCTATAGCATCTTAAGCTATCTGTGCATATCTGTGGCTAAAAAGCTGCCGCGAATTAAAACGTCTTCGCCCAAAATAGTATGGCGAACCTGCTTTAGCTGCAGAGCTTCGTTCATTGATTGGGTTAATTGAGAAAATCCTATGGCTGGTGCTTCGGAATCATTAATGAACTTCGGCGCCTTGTAGATAAATGTGTAATCGACAAACCCTTGCCGGAGCAAACTCGAAGCTATACCAGGCCCGGCTTCCACGTAAACACCATAGATGCTCTCGTCGGCACACCGCTTGCGAAACGCCTTAAGATCAAGCTGTTTGTCTACTTCCGGCAGTTCCCAGATCGAAACACCCTGCTCTGCCAGACGGTTACGCGCCCGGCCTTCAGCTGCCGAACTGCACAGGACAGTTGTGCGCTCGCGGTGCTCATCACTGTAAAGCTTTGGCAAGGTAGCCGAACCAACTGTCTTTAACGTGCGATCAAATACAAATCGTCTCGGACACCAAACCGTATCGCCGACGCGACTTGTTAGGCTCGGATTGTCGATTAACACAGTATTTGAGCCAACAGCAATTGCCGGAAAATAGCGGCGCCAACGCATCACATCGGCACGAGCGGATTCACCCGTCACCCACCTTGACTGCCCTGAAGCCGCGGCAAACTTGCCATCCAGTGTCAGCGCTACTTTCATGGCAATCAGTGGCTTACTTCGCACGATCCAGTGGTTAAAGATCAGATTCAGATCAGCACAATCGTCCGCCAGCACGCCCTCGGTTACACGGATACCATTTGCGCGTAACTGATCCAATCCGCTTCCGCCATGTCTTGGGTTTGGGTCGATAGCACCGACCACGACATGGCGGATCCCCGACTCCATAATCGCTCGGGTACAGGTGCCCGTACGTCCTTGTGTACTACAAGGCTCCAGAGTTATGTAAAGAGTAGCATCCTTTGACGGTTTGCGCCCCAGCGCCCGCAAAGCCTCGATTTCTGCATGTGGCTGTCCTGCCTTGCGGTGCCATCCTTCAGCAACCACCTCACCCTGCTCGACAATAACTGCACCAACCAATGGATTTGGATGCGTCTCACCCCAGGCCCGCTGCGCCAGACCGAGCGCTCTTTTCATGTAATAGCGCGACTGCTCCTCAGTATTCATGCCCGCACAAACGGATTACTGCGTTTTTCGTTTCCAACGGTTGTACTGCCGCCGTGCCCTGGGTAAATAGTCGTCTCATCCGGTAGTGTATAGATCTGCGTCTTTATCGATTGCTCGAGGATTGAAAAATCGCCCCCGGGCAAATCGTAGCGGCCGATGGCGCCGGCAAAGATCGCATCGCCGACGATAACCCATTTTTCGATTTCCAGATAAATCAGTATATTGCCGGGACAGTGCCCCGGAACGTGACGAATTTCCAGATTCGCTCCCAGTAAATTCAGCGTGTCACCTCCTTTTATCCAGTGATCTATCGCCATCGGCAAAAAGTTAACTCCGGGTATTGCGTAGCGCGTCATCTTTTCCGGTTCCTCAAATAAAACCTTATCGTCGGCATGCCCATAAGTGGGTATTTTAGCTTCTACAAATCGATGACCATCCAAAATGTGATCCCAATGACCATGCGTCAAAATCAGACCAACGATTTTGCAGTCGTGCTCTTCTGCAACAGCTTTTGACCACTCGAATGCACCGGCCGGTGCATCGATAATTACGCATTCCTTGCGATCCGGTTCTATCAATGCATAGGCGTTGGTCCCGATGGGTGGTAATTCTTGAGACTTGATAATCATAAGTTCTAATCTGCGATCGCCTTTTAAAATTACAATCGTTAACGTACCAAAGTAAAATGAGATTATCCAGCAGCGTGATAAACTATTGTTTGCTTTTAGCATAAAAAACGTAAGGCTATCTGATAAGACTAAGATTTTTGCATCACTCAATTAGGATCGATTACATGAAACGTGGTTTAGTTAGCTTGTTTGTTTTAGTTTACGGTTCTCTCACAGGCTTTGCTGAGTTAGCTAACGACCCCATAGCAGCCAGCAACAAGCTCTTGGCTGAAAGCTACGAACAGCTAAAATCCGAAAATAAAAGCGAAGCTCTGCAAACATTGGGCGAAATACTCGAACAGGATGCAGACAATCTGGACGCTTGTTTTGGCCAAGCGATTATTTTTGCTGAACAGGAGCGTCATAAGGATGCTTTTGCAGCCTATGATTGGATTATCCAAAAGAACCCTCACCATGCGGACGCATGGAATGGTCGCGGACTTGCTGCCTTTAATATGGAGAACTTTGATGAAGCGCTGACTTCGTTTCAAATGTCAGTCGCAGATCATCCGGCAAATGGCTTTTTCTACGAATCCATCGCCTGGACGCAAATGTGCAGAGGTGAATTTGTTGAAGCTGCTGAGTGGGCAAAGAAGGCTCTGTTGATGTATAATTACAAAAACGAGGCACCGCTCTATCCCCTGTTGATCGCTTACTTTTCCTATCACGAATCCGGTGACGGTGAAAATGCACTGCGTACACTCCAGTATGCCAGTAGAAACAAAACATCCAATCAATGGCCCGCACCAATAATCGACTACCTTAACGGCAAAATTAATGAAGCTGAATTGATCAGCTTCGTATTGAATCTGGCCGAGGAAACCGAAGCACATACCTACATCGGCCTGCAAATGCGCTTGCTGGGGACGGCAGAAAAAGCAAATCTACATTTTGACTGGGTCAGTCAGAACGGCGACTCTCAGGTATTTGAATATACCCTTGCCAGAGTGCTCGCTTCCAAAGAAAGCGTTGTAACGTACGCGCCACTGATAGATTTAAATAACTAATCCTATTTACCCGTTTTGACTGGTAGTTCTCTACTCTCCTGATTAACCTAACCAAAATCCATGTAAGTAATATTTAGCGCAGTCTATTAAAACGGAGTTAAATCCTTTTTCTCAAAAAGTTTCCATTTCCATGCAATCCTTATTGGGCACTTCATTATTTACTTTAAGTGCATTCATCGCTTTGAGCGCTGTCGGCACCAGTAAAGCTGTGGCATGCGTAACTGCCTTGCCATCTCCCTTCGCAGTAAAAGACCAGAATGGAAATCTACTGGAACCTGTCGAAGGAAGTGGCAACACATACACAATTCAAAAAGGGACAAAGCTCGTTTTTGAAGTTCAAGCTGAGATTACAAATATAGACTACAGTAACCTTGTCAGCGAGTGGTATAACAGCGACAATTTAAACGAGGGGAACCCCATCGTCACACTAGCCTGGTGGTGGTGGACCAGCACAGGCAAGAACCCGGCGGTAGATGAAACTTTGCCAGTCCCGGAGCAACTGAACACACCCGATGCCCCTGCAAACACTCGGAGAAATTGCCTCTTTGCAATTGAGCAAACGTTTGACGAAGCAACACCTGAGGATACACCTATTAAAATTTCTGCAGCTTTCTATGGTGAATACGTTGGAGATCAAAATATACCACCTCCATGTCCAGCCGGTGCGGTGACTTTTTTTATTCATGTAACAGGGCCTCTGGATGTAACTCCGCCTGAGCTGATAGTGGAACCGGCAAACACTTTGATCGAAGCGGGCATTGGCGACCGGATTTCAGTCAATTTAAACGCGATTGATTACAACAATGACTCAGAACCTACAGATCATTTGCTGGCAATTGAATGGTATGTCGAGCCATTCGGGCTACCGGTACGCAGTCACGGAGCAAACACTTTGAACATTTTTTTAGGCTCTTCCAATGACGATCGTTTGCAGTATCGATTTGGAACCGCTGGAACATTTGAAATCACAGCAGTCGCTTATGATAACTTCTTCAACGTCAGCGAATTCACATGGAACGTTGATATTCAGGAACCGCTCATAACGCGCGCATCACCTAATTCAGCAGAAATTTCCGTAACATCCGGAAGCAGTAAAACGTTTGAAGTGTTAGCTGATCCAGAGATTGATACGATTGATGGAGTATGCTGGCAAAATGATCAGGGGACGCCATTCTATACATCTACGACGGATGCTACCGCGCGCGGTAATTTTACTGCTTTTGAATGGAATACCGATTTTGATTTCGGAACCATTGTTGATTTTTTTGAGACCGTTGAAGTGACTGCAACAGCTTACACTGAGAATGAATTGGGTACAAAAAACCTTACCGGTAATACGGTCACCTGGGTAGTCCGTGGAGAAAGACATGTTAACAACAGCAAGGACTTCACCTTCTGCGGGCTCGACTGGAAAGTTAAAGAGTCAAATCCACTGACCCAGGCGGTTGGCCCCGGAAATAATTACTTCTACAGCAACAACGTATCTTTAGATGCGGAAGGATTGCACCTGAAACTAACTCAAAACGGCGATCTTTGGACCAGTGCGGAAGTATTTACTGTAAAATCCATGCCGAGGGGTGTCTATCGTTTCTATTTGGAGGGTGGTAGTGGAACCCAACTCGATCAGTTGGATGCTCAGGTCCTATTTTCACCTTTCTTCTATGCAGACAATACCCGTGAAATAGATATCGAATTTTCGAATTGGTCGGTTGATAGCACTTACGGTGAAGGGCAATTTCAATACATTGTACAACCTGCTGGTGATAACAGTATAAGGCGTTACGGACTCGATTTGGAGAATTCGGGAGATCATGCCGGAAAGATTACCTGCCAGATCGACTGGCAGGATGATCGCGTTATCTTTAGTAGCTGGTTGGGACACTCAGCAGTGCCTCCGGATCAAGAATCACTGCTTATGGATACCTGGACTTATACAAGTAGTGGTATGAGTTCAGACAATTTCATTCCGGAATCCGGAGACGAACTCAGGCTACATTTAAACCTTTATCTGAAAGATAACCGAATCCCGGGTCAGGATAATAAACCTGACAACAATCTTCCGGCGCACGTTATTGTTAAGGCTATTGATCATCCAGCATCCTGGGAAGGATGGAGAGTCGAAAACTTTGGTGAACGACATGTCGTTGCTCCCAGTGAGATCAGCAATCCTCTGGATGATCCGAATTTCGATGGACGCCCAAATTTGCTAGAATACGCGCTGGGCAGTAGCCCATGGACCTTTGCTCCGGATCGCCAGTTGACACTCGGCATTTACGAAAATCCGGACGATCAAAAACAATATTTAGACCTCACCTTTACGCGTCGGCAAACAACTCCGCACCCTCTATCCGATTCTCTAAATGGGATTTACCACACGCCCTTCCTCGACTATAGCATAAAGAGCAAAGCGGATTTAAACGATGCAATCTGGACAGACGAACCCTTAAATCCCATAGGTAATCCTACTGATCTGTCGGATGGTACGGAAAGGGTTACCTACCGCACTGAGAATAGCATAGAGGATGTCCCCCGAAAATTTTTCCAGCTTCAGGTTGAAACAAGAGATTAGAAAACATTTGCTAAAACCCTAAGGTTCCAAGCGCAACACCTCCGGCAGATAATCCAACAACTGCGTAGTGTGCACACAGATCTGCCCTTCTTCCTGTGCGAGCCTTTCTGCGGCCAGTCCGTGTAACGCAGTTGCGCACGAAACTGCAACGGACGCGTCAAGATGCTTCTGTGCGATCATGCCTACGATCAATCCCGCCAGGAGGTCGCCACTGCCACCACGCGACAAGACCGGGCCGCCATGGATACTGTAGCGAATAGAGCCGCCATCGCAGATGCGCGTGAGCGGTCCTTTGAGAACTGTAGTCACAACATATTTCTGGCAAAATGCTCGCAGTGTTTCATTGGACACTTCCTTCGTTTTGAGTTTTGCCATGCGAACGAATTCACCCGTGTGCGGCGTCAGAATTACGGGAGCTGATTCAGACTTTCGTTTACCCGGAATGGACTGAATCACTTCATGACACAGCGCATCCGCATCCAATACTACTGGAATTTCAACCCGTTCAATTACCTGCCTGGCAAGCTCTGCGACACTTTCATCCTTTCCCATACCCGGACCGATCAAAATAGCAGTTGCCCGATCTACCCGCTCTAAAAGCAAATCGCTTGCCGCGGCATCCAGCGAACCGTTATCTTTTTCCGGCCAGGGAACCCACATCGCTTCCGGTGCTTGCGCGGCGAGCGCCGCTGCCACAGAGGATGGAGCAAACGCGGTAACCAGACCCGCACCTGACCGCAAAGCTGCCTGAACCGCCATTAACAAAGCACCCGGCATGGTTGCAGAACCACCTACAATGAAAACGTGTCCGTACGTATATTTGTTGGCATTGGCTGGTCTCAAAGTCTGCAACGGCTGGAGCACATACTCCGCAAGCACTGAATCTTTCGTTTCAAAAGCACTACACTCCGAGGTTTTCTGAAATCCCAGATCAATTACTCGTATGCGCCCGCAATCGACTCTTTCGTCGAACAGAGGCTTTTTGGGAATTCCAGTTGCATAACTAAAATCCGCTCGAAAAAAGAGTTCGTCGGACATATCACCCTTCCCGCTCGGCAAATCCACCGCAGCACGCAGCTTGATTCGATCGAATGAATTCACCGCCTTGATCAATGTATCCATCGGCTTGCGCAACGGCGGCTTGAAGGACATACCGAGAAGACCGTCGATACATAAATCAAAGCCAAAGTCGCCCGCTTCGCGCTCAAGAATCTCATGGATCGCTGATTCCTGCATCGCTGCTTTGATCTGAGAGTGCGTAACGTTACCCTTGAGTAACTGATATGCTCGCAGTGCCGAAGGCTTCAATTTTTCAGGATCGCATGCAAATAATAGTTTTATCCGCGAACCCGGAAAGTCATCCAAAATTTGATTACAAGCAATCAACGCATCCCCACCATTGTTACCTTTGCCAATCAGAGCTAGCACGTTAAACCTTTTCGGCGATGGAGCCAACTCTTGATAATCCCGGCATAATGCCTTGGCAATACCAACACCTGCTTTTTGCATTGCCGCCCACTCAGCAGCCTCATCCTTGAGAATAGAAGCCTCCAGCTCGGCAACCTCGCGACAACTGAGGATCGGATAGCCTGAAGATGTTTTTTTCATGCTAAGTAACCTCTTATATCGATAAGCATTTAGCCACTGGTTTACGCAGATTCAAACGGATATTAATTAACTAAAATTACCCAATTGAGCTATCTGTGCAAGTCAGTGTATTTAATGTACTTTGTGGTTTTAAATCTCAGCTCAGATGATTCTTCATCTCGCGGACTGCGTTTTCGATTCCGACGAATAGCGCCCGACTGACAATCGAATGACCGATATTCAATTCGTGCAGATGCGATATTTTCAGGACTTCGGTGATATTTGTGTAATTGATCCCATGACCGGCATTCACCACCAAACCTAATTGATTCGCCAGTTCGGCTCCCTGTTGCAAAATTGCCAGCTCATTGGAACCTTTACCACCCGAGTAGTAAGCATTCGCAAATGCTCCGGTATGTAATTCAACCCAGGGTGCCTTCAGTTCTGCAGACGCTTTGATCTGAGCGGGATTCGGATCGATGAACAAACTGGTCAGAATACCGGCATCCGTCATCGCAGTCACCACTTCTCCCACTCGTTCTCTCTGACCGACGATATCCAGCCCGCCCTCGGTTGTAACCTCTTCACGATTTTCAGGAACCAGGCACACCGAGTCCGGCTTGAGCTCCAGAGCAAATTCAACCATTTCCGGTGTACAGGCCATTTCCAGATTCAAGCGTGTGCCGATCTGTTCTCGCGCCCGACGCACATCGCTCTCCTGAATGTGTCGACGATCTTCACGCAAATGAATGGTGATCCCATCAGCGCCTGCTTTTTCACACAGCAGAGCAAACTCAACCGGGTCCGGCTCGACTTCGTTGCCATAATCCAGAGCATGGTCGCGATAGCGTGCCTGACGCACGGTTGCGCAGTGGTCTACGTTAACACCTAAGAGAATTTTTTTAGTTGAAGCAGACATGACTATTTAAATCAGCTAGATTCATCAAATTGTCGAACAAGATTTGATGTATCCCGTATCTAAAGCGCAGTATTCAAATTCCACAATTCAATGTTTAATGTTCGACGTTTAATAAGCACGTTCATGCTTATTCTCAAAGTAGTTTACGTACGCTTGGTTCAAAGTCGCGTAGCCACCTGGAGTTGGATAATTACCAGTGAAGTACCAGTCTCCATTGTTTTCAGGCAACGCTAAACGCATTTTCTCGACAGTCAAAAAGAGTATTTTAAGTTCACCGTCCCAGCTTACATTTTTTGGATATACAAGCTCGGCAATCTGCCGGGCAATCTGGTCATCTGTGTAGCGGTCGTATAGGCGCTTCACAGGGTTCACCTGCTTTTCGGCAGGCAGTTTGGTCTGTTCCAGACACTCGCGATAAACTTCTTTGAGCAACTCCGAATGGCCCTCTTTCTTTATCAGTTCTATGGTTGCCCTAAAGGCGATGAATTTACCCAGCTCGGACATATCGATTCCATAACAGTCGGGATAGCGAATTTGCGGTGCTGTTGAGGCAATCACAATTTTTCGCGGATTGGTGCGGCTCAGGATCTTTAGTATCGATTCTTTCAGGGTGGTACCACGAACAATCGAATCGTCGATACAAACAAGACAGTCTTCCGGCTTTATAATGCCGTAGGTAATGTCGTACACGTGAGAGACCAGTTGCGCTCGACCTTTTTCCTGGGAGATAAAGGTGCGCAGCTTAACGTCTTTGTGGGCCACTTTTTCACCTCTTGGCCAGTTTTCCATGATCAGTTGGTCGATGAGTGTCTCGTCCAGGGTACCTTCGGCGCTTGCTTTCAGAAGCGCTGCCTTGACCTCAACTCGACGGTGCGAACGTAATGCGTCCAGCAGACCGTAATAGGCGGTCTCCGCAGTATTGGGCACGAAGCTGAAAACACTATTCGCAAAGTCATTATCAATGCTTTGAATCACTTGTTCCATCAAAGCGCCTCCCAGTGCCTTGCGCTCACGATAGATGTTTGCGTCGTTACCGCGTGAAAAGTAAATGCGTTCGAAAGCGCATGGGGTTACAGGCTGCGGAGCTGTAAACCGTTTGGAATAAATGGTACCGTCATTTTTGATAACCATTGCAGTGCCTGGCTCAAGCTCTTTGACAGCCTCAATTGGCTGGTCAAAAATAGTCATCAGGGCCACGCGCTCAGAAGCAAATGCAGCTACCTCATCGTTCTGAAAGTAAAAACAGGGGCGAATCCCTCGTGGATCGCGAATTACAAAAGAGTCGCCGTTGCCAATCAGTCCCGCGATTGTGTAACCACCGTCCCAATCGATTGTTGCGTCTTTTAGTACCTGTATCGGATCCAGTCGCTCGCTGATGATCTTTGGAATTTCTCTGCCTTCTATGCCCTGATCCCGCATTTCGTGATAAATTCCATCATGAGCTTCGTCCAGATGAAACCCAATTTCTTCCAGGACTGCCTGTGTATCCGTGCCAAAAATCGGATGCTGTCCGCGATCGATCAGATTTTGGTTAATTGCTTTCTCATTGGTAATGGTAAAATTACCCGCCAGCATCAAGTTTTTGGTCGGCCAATTCGACTGGCGCACAAAGGGGTGACAATTATCAATCGAGTAAACACCGGAAGTCCCGTAACGAAGGTGCCCCAGAAGCACCTCGCCTCCAAAGGCGAAGTTCTGTTTGACCGTATCCGGAAACTCCGGATGGATGATTCCCTTACCAACCTTCTTTTGATAATCTTTGAGCAGCCTCTGAAAAATGCGTGATAGTGGATTGGTTTTGATGCAACGTTCGCGAGCGATGTAGGGCTTTCCGGGATCGACATTCAGCTTTACGCAACCGATACCAGCTCCATCCTGGCCTCGGTTGTGCTGCTTCTCCATCAATAGAAAAAGCTGATTAAACCCATACAGAGGCGTGCCATACTTTTCCTGAAAGTACGCCAAGGGCTTTAAAAGGCGGATCATCGCTATGCCGCATTCATGCTTGAGAAAGTCGCTCATAAATTAAAAACTATCCGAAATGAAAGGCTTTTTGCGGATGTTGCGATACTAAGTTGAAATTTTGCAAAATCTGATACAGTTCATAGGGATTATCGTAATTAACAATTTTATCTGATTGTGAGTCAAACCAGTAAAAAGATGCAAGGCCTGCGCGTCGTTTTAGATCGCTTGGTCTACTACAATGATTCCGGCAAACTCAATATTGGTGAAAAACATGTATTTGTTTATTTCATAACGATTTACAACCTCTCGCAGAAAACCGTCACTCTAAATGGACGCAGGTGGATTATTCAGTACGAAGACAGCCGCAAGCACATTATTGACGGTGATGGTATCGTTGGCAAAGAACCCGTGCTGGCCACCGGTGAGACATTCACCTACAACAGTTACCATGCAACATCCTGTAATTGTCAGGCAAGTGGTTCGTTTCATGGAACTACTGCTTCAGGAGCAGCCGTTCATGTTTGCATACCAACGTTTCATATGAAAGTACCTTCTGATACAGAAAACGGCAGCATGCAGGATATCCGGCCAGCCTAATCAAATTGATGAAAATTATTGATCTTAACCGTCAGGGTGGAATTGGTGCCAATTCCATCTACGCCCAAATCGGCTGCTTCAACGTTCTAATCGACGCAGGCCTCAATCCAAAGGAACTTGGCTATGCCGCAATGCCTGATTTCCAGATGATCAAAGATATCGAGTTAGATCTCATCGTGCTCACCCACTGTCACCTCGACCATCTCGGATCCTTACCCGTCATTGCTGCCCAAAATCCGGAAGCGCCCGTTATTACTGCCATCCCGAATATCGATCTGGCTCCGCGTATGTTACGCAATTCAATCAATGTGATGAAACGCCAGCGAGAGGAGCATGTCATCCGAGAATATCCGCTCTTTGTTCACCGCGACTTGATTTCGCTGAATCAGCAACTGACTGCCCAACGTTTTGGGCAGAGTGAAACGTATGTAAAAGGTGCTGAAAAAATCGAAATCACACTTCATCCATCCGGCCACATTGTTGGAGCATCTGCTGTTGAAATTGTTCATAATGACCAGCGCATCGTTTTTACCGGCGACGTGCTATTCGACCCTCAGCGCACAATTCCCGGAGCAAAATTACCCACCGGAGCCATCGATACTTTATTTTTGGAAACAACTCGCGGTGCTACTGAACGTGCACCCGACTTTACCCGCAAAGGTGAAATCACACGCCTGATCAATCAGATCAATCTCATTTTGGAACGTGGCGGCAGTTGCCTCATACCTATTTTTGCACTGGGACGCATGCAAGAGCTGTTTAAAATCATTTACGAGGCAAGATTGAGCAAACGCATTATCAAAGCACCTATTTTTGCTGCAGGTCTTGGCATGGATATCTGCAAATATTTCCACAAAATCCATGAACATACACAGCTTGTGGATTTCAGCGCGAAAATGATGAAAAAGCTAAAGATACGAGCGCTTGATCCTAACATGCGCCCCGGGCGCAATCTACCGCACCAAGGCATATACATCGTTAGCAGTGGCATGATGATTGAGCACACGCCCTCTTACAAAGTTGCTGCATCGCTGCTTCCGCACGAACAAAACGGCATCTGCTTCGTCGGTTACTGCGACCCGGACACACCCGGTGGCAAACTGCTTGAAAATCGTAATGACGACAGCTTCTTTTTCGAAACGCTGGAATACCGCTCACCCATCCGTGCTTCAATTGATCGGTTTGACCTGAGCGGCCATGCCGATCGCGACGAGCTGGTCGATTACGCAGTTCGCAGTCAGGCGAAAACTGTTATGCTCACACACGGTGATCAGGAAGCGCGCGACTGGTTTAAGTCTACTTTGACTGAGCAGATGCCCAATAGTATGATTACTGACCCGAAACCACTTTTCGAGCATGTAATTAGATAGTTTCCCGTCAGGTATTTAACTTCAACTTACGAATAGTGTAAAAATGAATTCCGTAACCCCAATTTGCGGCTTTCGTACTCGCATAACCTCCTTTGCTTTGCGAAAACTCATGTACTACACCATCAATAACCAAAACTACGTGCCCCATGCTCCACATGAGGTACATACCTTTAGGGTTTTCAGCGAAGAACTCTTTGATTTCTGCAGACTTTTTTGATTCCATACCACATTTTTCAGCTTTGAGATACTTTGCCAGTTCTCCTCCCCTGTAACTCATCGCTCTACTGGCACTGTCCACAGCAAAAACAGCGCCTATATAGGTGATGCAATTAAATCCACGCATCAAATTACTTGTCTCAAAAAGACCTCCGTATTTGAAAAAATATTTCCCATCGATCTTTTTGTGATGCAGCATCCTACCGGTTTGTATTCCTGTGTAAGTAAACCTTGGTCCATTATCACCGATACCCAGTTTGACAGCAGTTGAAGGGGATTTTAATTCACCTTCATAGGGTTGAACCGGACATTTTATAGCCTCACTATTTGAACTGGAAATAATCGAACCACTACGAACCACCAGTATTTTACAGCTTAATTCAAGCCCCCAGCTACTCCAACGACGAAATAAGTCCAGTAAATGCGGAAGATTATCTACATCTATCAAATCGTTTGGGTTTCTACCGGTAAGATCAATGCAGAACTTTGATTCATCGACTAACTGACTACCGTCTGGAAATGCGTACGCAGATCTGGATACACCAAGAAGCTGCCGATAGGGAAAGGGCAAAGTTTCTCCAATGTAGGAAATCTTGTAACCGCCACGTGTAATTCTATCCATACTGATCGGACTTAAAATAGGGCCCGTGGTAATTTGGCCGAGACGTCGTATCGTGGCACCATCACGATCTACACGACCATCCACAAATCCCCAGAGAGATTGGAAATCTTCAATCGCCTGAATAAAATCTCCACTTAAGTGTTGCACACACAGAGGGTTTTGGTCCACCTCCATCGGAGACACTGGCTCAATACTGGGTAGCATTGGCGAATACGCTCCAGCTTCCAGTAATAGATTTTCAACTACCTCAACATCCGTTGGATCATTGACAGCGTTTTTTCCTACAGATTCCCTAATCCACTGATTCATTGTTATTTACTTTTAATTCACTTATATCCTTCTCTTGTTAATTAATATTTTTCATAGGTCAATTCGGTTTTACGAATGTTCTTCCCATATTTTAATTCAGCTTTGCTATTAAATACCAAAATACGACTTTTACTCACTATATATGAATGCTAAAAATATCCGCAACATTGCCATCATCGCACACGTCGATCATGGTAAAACAACTCTGGTCGATTGTCTTTTACAGCAAAGTGGCACTTACCGCGAAAACCAACAGGTACAGGAACGTGCGATGGACTCAATGGATCTCGAACGGGAGAAAGGAATTACCATCAAAGCTAAAAATCTTTCAGTCCAATGGAAAAATCCTAAAGACGATACTGAATACACGATTAATATTGTCGATACCCCCGGCCACGCTGATTTCGGCGCTGAAGTTGAGCGTGTTATGAAGATGGTTGATGGCGTGCTGCTCCTCACCGATGCTGTTGGCGGACCACAGGCACAGACGCGCTGGGTGCTGCGCAAAGCGCTTGCCCAGGGGCTCAAAACCATCTGTGTCATCAACAAAGTTGATCGTGATACTGCTCGTCCGGAATGGGTGCATGACAAAGTGCTCGAACTGTTTCTCGATCTCGAAGCAGATGAAGACCAGTTCAACGCTCCTTTCCTATATGCTTCTGCCAAAAACGGTTTTGCTGATCGCGAAATCGACGGCCCTCGCCAAAACATGACTGACCTCTTCGAAACCATCGTCGAACGCATCCCTCCCCCAGTCATCGAAACAGGTGGATTCCGAATGCTGGTCAGTAATATCGACTGGGACGACTACGTTGGGCGAATGGCAATCGGTCGTATCCTCTCCGGCGAGATAAGCTCCGGACAAACTATTTTTGCGCATCGTAAAAACGGCAAAGTCGAACGCGTGAAGATAACGAAAATGAAAAGTTTTTCCGGTGCTGGTAATACAGACGATGTTACCGAAGCAAAAGCGGGTGATATTATCGGCATTGCTGGTTTTGACGAAATCGATATTGGTGACACACTCGCTGAATCAACAGATGCTGAGGCGCTACCTTTCGTCGAAATTGATCCAGCCACCGTACAAATGGAGTTTGCGGTGAACGACGGGCCACTGGCAGGAAAAGATGGTAAAAAAGTCACCTCACGACAAATTCGTGATCGATTGATTCGCGAAACCCAGTCCAACATATCAATAAGTGTTGAAGATACAGACGATGGCACCCGCTTTCTCGTAAATGCACGAGGCTCTATGCAAATCGCGGTTCTGGTGGAAACCATGCGTCGCGAAGGTTTTGAAGTACTTGTTTCACGACCGACGGTGCTCTACAAGACCATCGACAACGCAAAGCACGAACCGATTGAACAGATTTGGGTTGAGTTGCCGGAGGATCAATTGGGGCCTGTGATGGAAAACATAAGTAAGCGCAAAGGTAAAATCACTAACATGGAACACCATCATTCCGGTGTGACTATTGAGGCTGAAATATCGACCCGCGGGCTTATTGGTTTTGAAAGCGATCTGGTCACGTTTACCAGCGGCCACGGAGTGATGAGTCATTCCTTTCTCGAATACCGACCCTACTGTGGCGAAATATCAACACGTTCCACTGGAACGCTTGTAAGCATGGGACAAGGCAAGACCATGCCTTACGCGCTCGATATGCTCCAGAGTCGTGGCAAATTGTTTGTTGGAACCAGTGAAGACGTTTACAGTGGTATGATTGTCGGCGAGAATCCTCGTAAAGAAGATATGCCGGTTAACCCGACAAAGGCTAAACAACTGGATAATATGCGTGCCTCAGGTAGCGACAAGGGCATTCAGCTTTCACCGCCGGTAAAGTTTTCCCTTGAACGAGCGATTGAATACATTGCCCCGGACGAACTAGTCGAAGCGACTCCAAATCACCTTCGTCTTCGTAAACGTATTCTCGACGAAGCTACCCGGCGAAAACTGGCGAAAACTTCAAAAAAGTAAGCCTTCACAACTGGCTTATCAACACCGCAGACAACGCGGAGAGGATTGATACTATATCAAGCTGCTACTTTTTTTGGTAATTTGTAGCCGCCTTGCGCCCTGTCGAGGCGCATCAGTTAGCTATTGGAAGAACGGCGACTGAGCGTCGTGGCTACAACATGGTAGGAAAATTAGACACTTTAAGAATAACCAGTAAAAAGTCACAGAATAGTATCAGTAAGTGAGTAGATATTTCCAGGCTTGGAAATAAATCAATTCTCTCGGCGAACTCTGCGGTTAAATTTTTTACAGAAAGACTGTAAACTTACGATACCTGTTTCACGAACTTCGCAAAGCCTTGCGCCTGAGACATCAAACGCTCCTTTAGCTTTTCATCCGTTAGTTTGCCGGAGTCATCCAGGACTGAATGAACACTGGGGATGAAAACACGGTTTGGATAGATGTACCCGTTGCGATAGCTAAAAAGCTGCTGTAGTTGCTCGACCGGTCTTAACGCACCGAACTGGCCGGCAGCCAGACCGGTGAATGCGACCGCACGACTTTCAAAGCTCTCAGGGAAAGGCAACATATCGATAAAATACTTTAGCACGCCTGGAAACCCACCGTTGTACTCAGGCGTTACGACATGTAATCCCTTCGCATTCAAAATAGTTTCAATGAACGATTTGAATGCCGCTGGTTTCTCCTCGTAAGATTTTGGATGGAATATATCCGCCGGTAAATCAATTAGATCCAACAGTGTAGTCTCAACTTCAAGAGCTTTGTAAATCGACTCTATTTCCAGAGCGATTTTACGGCTGTTGGCATTTGGACGATTTGTGCCTACCAATAGTGTGATCATAATCGCTTCCGGAATAGATTACTTAGTATCAAGCCAACGAAGGATTTTAAGAATCGACCATTCTTCCTCATTTCCACCGATGCGTGTGGAAGCTACATCTCCCTTTTGTTTGCCCAGCAATTGCTGTGCAAGTGGAGTCTTGTAAGAAAGAATGTTGTTTTCTGGATCACTATCCCAGGCACCCAGGATTGCATATTTATGTTTTTTGCCAGTAGAACCTTCCTTAAGTTCTACAACGCAGCCGATGCCGATATTTTCCGTTGTTGCTTCGGAAAAGTCAGTAACACGAGCTCTGGACAGATCGACCTCAAGTTCGTTTTTGCGAGACAATAAAATGTCCTGATCCTGACGTGCCATTTTGTATTCCGAATTTTCTTTAAGGTCACCGTGTTCACGGGCAGTCGCGATTGCTTCTTTATTTTGTGGAATCTTGGTGGCAATCAGATCCTCATACTCTGTCTTTGCTTCATCGAAGCTCTTTCGGGAAACAATCAGGGCGTCTTCCTCGGAAGCAGTCGTCGCCTGACCAGCGATCAAACTCTGTACAGTCGGGAATTTTTTGATAAAACGTGCAAGCAGTGATTTTTTTGTCAGTTCTTCAAAGCCCTGATTGAGCAGTAATGTCTGTGCGAGATCGCTCGCCGTTTCAACATTTGCATCAGCAAGCAAGTCTGGAATCAAATCAGTATCGTCGCTAAGCAAATCACCCAAGGGAATCCGGCGTGTACTCGCGTTTTGAAGGGATTCGTGATCGATTGCATAAAACATTGCAGATAGAAGACGCGGTGTTACCAGCGGTTGGATGGTTGGAGCGTATTTTTTGGAATTGCGATTTTTAACAACCCATAAAAGTAAAGGTCCTTTAATCGTCTGTTCGTTAAGCCAGCGATTCAGGCAATAACTCACGCGCTCCTGCAAATCATTGTCCAACATGAAGTTGATGCACTCACTTGTAAACTTACCGCTCGATTTCCAAAACAGATCTTCAATCATGGGCTTCCACTTCTCCGGGTAAGTGCGCTGGATCAAATCAAGGTAGCGCTTAAAGTAATTGGCAGGCAATCCCGATGCTAACTCGGAGTAATCACTCGTTGCATCCAGAATCGATGCCGAAGAGGGCTCGAGTTTTTCAACGTCTTCGGCAAGTTCACGAGCAAGATCGTTTCGAACCCATACGCCGTGCAGACGATTTGCCTGACTCAGAGTTTTTGAGTTTTTGATCGCATCGGTCAACTCTGCCAGAATCTCCGGCAATTCATTGCGAATCAAAGAGATATTCCCGGATAACCCATACAACTTTTCGCTTAACAGTATCTTCTCCTTGGAATTTTTGGTCAGGACAAACTGTTCGAGAATTTCCTGCTCCGGATTTACCGGCTCTTCACGATAAATGTAGGGATCTGTCTTTTTGATCGGTGCGCCTATGCGCGGATCTTTGATCAATAGTTTTTTTGTAGCAGTCCACCACTTTTTGTACTTGATGGGACCAATCAAGCGAGCCAACACTCTTTCAATCTCCGCAACTGTCATTGCTTGCCCATCTGCTTTCGAAATGATTTCGCATATAAGATCGGCAGGCGCTTTTTTGATCATCTCATCCACAACATCAGGCTCCACGCGCGAGCGAACCAATATATTGTCTGGCTTAAGCACTTCCAGTTTGTCGACACAGAAAGCAGGAGCCATCGCATGACCTTTTTTGCCCTCCTCAAAGTCGATGATTATTTTTGCCTCTGCAGCATCATAATCAGTAATTTTTCCAAAACCCCAGCTACGATGCAGGCAATAATTGCCCGGAGCCATTACTTCAAGCTTTTCGCGAGAAGAAGAAAGCATTGGATTTTTTTCGATAAGAGCGTCGATTACCTCTTTATTCATAGTTAATTGAGAATACTTGTTTGAGTCTTAAACTTAATAATGTGTACAACTTATAAGCAAATGAGAAGAATTAAGTTCAACTTATCTACATCTAATTTAACAACCTGGGAAAAATCTATTCAGATGGTGTTAATTTATCTTACTAAAAAGATAAAAGCAAATCAGCTGCTGGAATCCTTACCAGAGGAATTTACTTATCGTGAACGTGCAACCTGCCAGGCACTTTTCCTGGGTGCTTTGCGCAATGGACATCGGATTAAAGAGGTACTACAACCTTTTATTCAACGCCAACCGCGCCAACTAATTGAAGCCATTTTACTGGTTGCAGGTTATGAAATCCTTTCCGGGCCAAGTGAAAAAATACCTCAAATCATACATTACGCCGTGGAAAGTAGTAAACGTATGGCTCGAAAGCCTGAAACCCAATTACTGAATGCACTGCTACGAAAACTTCCCGATGCGCTAAATACCGTACACCGGGACAATCGACCCGATATTTTCTTTAGTCATCCCCGTTGGTTATTTAAACGCTGGAACAAACACTTTGGCCTGCCGGCAACTCTCGAACTGATGCAGTGGAATCAGAAAATACCTGACACTTACTTGAGATTTTATGATACCCCTGAGAACTTGCCGGAAGGGCTCGAGTCTAGTCGGTGGGAGGGTTTTTACAAAGTTTCCGCAAATGCATCCTGGCATGAGGATATAAAGCCGCTCCTTAACAAAGGCGACGTATACATAAAAGATCCAGCCACCCGCCTGGCACCAGAACTGCTGGCTCCAAAAAAGGGGGAAAAGGTACTCGATCTCTGTTCTGCACCCGGTGGGAAAACCTATGATCTGGCTCATCGGATGCAACTTGATGGCCAAATCGTCGCCCTGGATTTACCCGGCAAACGTATAGATCGTCTGCGCGCAAACCTCGAAGCACTCGCCCAGCCGTCTCTAAAATACTCAATCGTCGAAGCAGATCTCCTGGAAATTCGCAAAGAGGACTTTTTGGGAAAACAACTCCCCTGTCACTACGATGCAGTCATGCTGGATGCCCCTTGCTCAAACACTGGAGTTATCCAGCGCCGCACGGATGTAAAATGGCGACTAACACCCAAAGATATGAAACCGTGCATCCACCTGCAAAAACAGCTGCTATCAGCAGCTGCATACTATGTAAAACCGGGCGGAAGACTTGTTTATAGCACCTGTAGCATTGACCCGGAGGAGAATCAAGCCGTCGTCGATAGCTTCCTGGAAGCTAAAGAAGGCAAACGTTTTTCACTCAAAAAAAGTGTTCTCAGCATGCCTTGGAAGACCGGACATGATGGCGCCTGCGCTTTTTTAATGGTGAGTGGGACACACCTCTAATGCAATGCGGCTCTTCGCTATTTTCTGTGGAAAGGTAGCTTGATAAGCATTTCCCTGGTCTTTTAAAAGAAGTTGTAGCGGTGGCTAAATCAAAATGAAGTTTTTAGATCAACTATTCTTCCACTAAAAATAGCAAAAACCCTACAATTTATTTTTGTTCTGGCATTGTATTCTATTACAGCTCTTTAAAGTAGAGCCTATGCAAAATCCATTCTTACAGAAAGATTTCTACATCCGCTGGTCCGAACTAACGGCCGAAAATATTGAGGGCGACATTGTCAAAGCACTTGAAGATGCACAGGCAGCCATCGATGTAATTGCTAAACTCAATTCCGATCCTGCAAATACGCTTACTTACGAGAACACTTTTTCCGCACTGGAAGAAGGTGTCGAACCGCTGAGTCGCGCCTGGGGCCTGGTCAATCATCTCGATTCGGTCTGCAACAGTCCTGCACTTCGTGAGGCATATAACAAAATGTTGCCGCAGGTAACTGAGTTCTTCTCTGGTATACCGCTCAATGAAGCTCTTTGGAAAACACTCCAAACCTTTGGCGAGAGTACATCAGTTAAAAAGCTTTCACCGACCAAGCAACGCTACGTCAGTGAAACAATTGCCGATTTCCGTGAACAGGGAGCAGACCTTCCTGCTGAGAAAAAAGCGCGTGTTGCCGAATTGCAAAAACGTCTTGCTGAAGTTACTCAGAAGTATTCCGAGAATTGCCTGGATGCAACGAATGCATGGGAAAAAGTGATCACCAATGAATCCGAACTTGCTGGATTGCCCGATTCCGCACTTGCTGCAGCACGACAGAGTGCGGAGCAAAAAGGTCATAAAGACGCCTGGCGTTTTACGTTGCAGGCACCTTCACTTACACCAGTTCTCAAATATGCAAATAATGAGGCACTGCGCCGTGAAGTCTGGGAGGCGTACTCACAAGTTGGTCGTACCGAACCCTATGAAAACCGCAAACTCGTAAAGGAGATACTCACCCTGCGCCATGAATTTTCCCAACTTGTAGGTAAAGACAACTTTGCAGACCATGTTACCGAGCGCCGCATGGTCGCCTCCGGAAAGAATGCGCTGGATTTTGTTGAGAAACTGTTTGATAGAGTCAAAAGCCGGTTTGGCGCGGAAGTCACTGCATTGCACAAATTCAAGGCAGATACTGCAGGCGGGACCGTCGACCTGCTGGAACCTTGGGACGCTTCTTACTGGGCGGAAAAGCAGCGCAAGGCAAATTACGATTTTGATGAAGAAGCGCTGCGTCCATACTTCCCGATCGACTCGGTGATTGCGGGCATGTTTGAAATCACCCAGAAACTGTTTGGTCTGCGCATCGAAGAACGCAATGCTATCTGCAAAACCGAAGGTTTGGAAAACCCGGATAACCAACCTGAAGTATGGCATCAGGAAGTTAAGTTCTACGAATTATTCGACGCAACCACCGATCAGCAACTCGGAGCGTTCTATGCTGACTGGCATCCACGCGAGTCGAAACGAAGCGGCGCATGGATGAATTATTTCAGCACTGGCAACCGTGACGCTTCTAAAGGCCCTCACACCCCACACTTGGGACTTATTTGTGGAAACCTGACCCCATCTGTAGGCGATCAGCCGGCGCTCCTGACCCATCGTGAAGTTGAAACCATTTTTCACGAGTTCGGACACTTGCTGCATCATCTATGCGGTGAAGTAGAGGTCAAATCGCTCAACGGTGTCAATGTACCTTGGGACTTTGTCGAACTGCCCTCCCAGATTATGGAAAACTGGTGCTGGGCTCGGGAAAGTCTCAATCAGTTCGCACGGCACTACCAAACCGGAGCAATCATACCGCAGGAACTGTTCGACAAAATGCTGGCGGCGCGCAATTACATGAAAGCCAGCGCAAACGTACGACAACTTTCTTTTGGCAAGATGGACCTTGAGCTACATATCAACTGGCAAAAATCGACAGGACAAGATCTTGATGACTTCATTGATGATCGCCTCAAAGGCTACAAACCTGAGTACCGGACAGCGCCCAAATCAAATGTTTTTAACTTTAGCCATCTCTTCAGCGGTCCGACAGGTTACGCAGCAGGATACTACAGCTACAAGTGGGCTGAGGTACTCGACGCAGACGCTTTTACCCGTTTCCAGAAAGAGGGAATCCTCAATGCAGCCACCGGCCATGCATTCCGAAAGGAAATCCTGGCAAAAGGCAATTCAGATGACCCTGCCCGATTGTTTAAAAACTTCATGGGGCGCGACCCTGACCCGAACGCTTTACTAAAGCGGGACGGACTGCTTTAGCATTAAATTCAGCAGTTTGAAATTCGTAGCGCGAAGCTTCAGCGAGCGATCTGCCGCGTTTCTTATGCTCTGCAGACGCTCGCTGAAGCTTCGCGCTACGGTGTGCGATTTCGGGTTAAACCACATAATAAATTGTTCACTACAAAATGAAATTACACCCTTCATAATCTTATACCAAGGTGTAACTTTGTTTGGTAATTATCGCTAAGCCTATAATTACTTGTACAGATCGCATTCAGGTAGCGCAGCACCGTCCCC
>CAWUII010000035.1:0-26794 GCA_963922575.1 uncultured Opitutia bacterium | reverse complement strand
TCGAGCGTGTGCTGCGCTTTCCTGCGGTGGCCAATAAAAACTTCCTGATCACCATCGCCGACCGCACCATTACCGGTATGGTTACGCGTGATCAGATGGTAGGTCCCTGGCAAACACCGGTTGCCGATGTCGCAGTCACTTCGACCACGATGGAAAGCTACACGGGCGAAGCAATGGCGATTGGCGAACGAACACCGCTGGCCATTTTAGATGCTCCGGCCTCCGGTCGCATTGCCATCGGAGAATGCCTGACCAATCTTGCTGCGGCTCAAATCGGCAAAATAGGCAACGTCAAACTATCTGCCAACTGGATGGTCGCGGCCGGCGAACCGGGCGAAGATGCTAATCTATATGATACGGTAAGAACTGTCGGTATGGAAATTTGCCCAGCACTCGGCATCTGCATCCCCGTCGGCAAAGACTCCATGTCCATGCGAACCCACTGGAAAGACGGCTCAGGTAAAGCGCATAAACAAGTGTCGCCGCTCAGCTTGATGGTCACCGGATTTTCCAGTGTTGAGGATGTTCGCAAAACCGTCACCCCCGACCTAAAGTCAACGGAGAGCATCTTGTTACTGATCGATCTGGGCAATGGCCAAAATCGTCTTGGCGGTTCAACCTTGGCCCAGGTCTATAATCAGATGGGCAAGCAAACGCCCGATCTGGACGATCCCGAAAAATTCCTTGGATTCTTCAATGCAGTCCAAGAACTCGTTAAAGAAAACCTGCTTCTCAGCTACCACGACCGCAGTGATGGCGGGCTGCTAGCCAGCCTTGCCGAAATGGCAATCGCTGGGCGTAAGGGCATAACAGTGCTTCTCGACAAACTTTTTCAAAAACATTCAACGTTCGAAGTTCGAAGTTCAATGTTCGATGTTCTCTCCACACTTTTTGCGGAGGAACTCGGTGCGGTTATTGAAATCGATAAGAGCAAACTAGTCGCGGTCATGGCCTTGCTCGCCAAACATAAGATTAGCGACATCAGCCACCTGATCGGCAATACAACACCCGAAAAAACTCTCTCGATTCACCTGGACAATCAAGCGCTCTACACAGAATCCATTACCACACTCAACCGCACCTGGTCGGAGCTTACTTACCACATGCAGGTAAAACGCGATAATCCAGCCTGTGCCAAAGAGGAGTACGACGCCCTGCTCGACGAAAATAATGGCCTGATTACCAAGCTAACCTTCGACCTCGACGAAGTGGAGAACTTTGAACATCGAACGTCGAACGCTGAACGTCGAATAACAGACAGTAAACGCCCCAAAGTGGCGATTTTCAGAGAACAGGGAATCAACGGACACAACGAAATGGCCTTTGCCTTCGACTGCGCCGGGTTTGAATCGGTGGATGTTCACATGACTGACTTATTTACCGGTCGTGTTGATCTCAACAACTTTTCCGGTCTGGTCGCTTGTGGTGGCTTTTCCTATGGGGACGTTCTGGGTGCCGGCTCTGGTTGGGCAAAAAGCATCCTCTACAATGCTAAGCTAAAAGATCAGTTTACTGCCTTCTTTGAGCGAAAGGACACTTTTACTTTAGGTGTCTGCAATGGCTGCCAGATGATTTCCCAGTTGAAAGACATCATCCCTGGCGCCGATCACTGGCCTCATTTCAAGCGCAACCGCTCCGAACAATTTGAAGCCCGATTTGTCAATGTTGAGGTCTTAAAATCGCCCAGTATTTTCTTCAAAGGTATGGAGGGCAGTCAGCTGCCAATCCCGGTTGCACATGGAGAGGGCCAGATCGATTTCAGCCAGACAGGCAGTCTTGAAAAGTGTCGCACTGACAACCAGGTGAGCATGCGCTACATCGACCACAACGGAGCACCGACTGAAAGGTATCCCCACAACCCGAACGGCTCAACCGATGGGATTACGGCCTTCACCACCACAGATGGACGTGCCACTATTCTCATGCCCCACCCCGAACGCTGCTTCCGCTCCGTTCAAATGAGTTACCGTGCGCCAGGTACATTCGAGGGAGAAACCGGACCATGGATGAAACTTTTTCAGAATGCACGCGCTTACATCAGCTAAATCGAGTCAAAGCTTGAGTTGAAATTATGTAACAGTCGTTTACATACCATGTCCTGATCCCACCCTGTTTGTATTCAACGTTCACCGTTCAACGTTCAATGTTCGAAGAGTTCGATGCGATAAACGCTTCGATTGAAGAATATTTCTTTGTACAACCGTTGTAGTCGACGTGCCACTCAAACTGTTGGCCTGCGTTGGAGATGCGGACTTTGAGTGCGGGGGTTTCCGTTTCATCGACTACAGTGAATCCGAGTCGTCCCAATGCGCGTCGTGTCCACAACGCGATTGAGCCTTCACCGTGAACACTGGCGCTGAGATTCGAATTTTCCTGAATGTGGAAGGTTTCAGTGGCAATGTCCCATTCGAAAGCACTCGTCGAAAACGTGCGACTAATAGCTCCGTTGGTTACAAGTTCTTCAGGGTAACCTTTGAGAAGGGTTCCGTCGTCATTTAGAAGCCAGATACGGTCTGCAAAACGTAAGGCCAGGTCGAGATCGTGCGTGGAGAGAAGGATACCCATGTCTTCCTGACGAACCAGTCTTCTTAGCGTTGCCATCAATTCCACGCGTCGGGACAGATCGAGAAAGGCGGTTGGCTCGTCTAATAACATAAGTGGTGTTTCCTGTGCAAGAGCGCGTGCAACCAGTAGTTTCTGGCGTTCGCCATCGCTCAGTTGTGCGACTGGACTGTTTCTAAATTTTAAAGCATCCATCACCTGAAGAGCCCAGTCGATGCGATTCCGGTCAGCTTGTCCAAGCGTACCAAACTGGCCGGAGTGAGGATGACGCCCCAGCGCAACCAGAGAATAGGCATCCAGCAGGCCGAGGGGCGGAGTTTCGGTCAGAACGATACTGATCTTGCGAGCGCGTTCGCGCGGACTGATGCTTTCGTAGGGTTGATTGTCTAATGTTACAGTCCCTTGAAGCGGCGCCTGGATGCCTGCAAGCGTACGAATCAAAGTGGATTTGCCTGCGCCATTGGGACCCAGCAGGCAAATGAAGTCGCCGGCGTTGATATGTAATTCCGGGGTTTCGGCAACACAGATTTCGCGACCTTTCGATTGGTAGCCAATGCGCAACTGCGTTGTTGACAGATGTTGAATCGTTTGGGCGGTAGTCATCCGAAAGTGTGTTTAAGGGATTGCTGCCGAATCAGTGCAATAATGATGATCGGTGCGCCGAATAGTGCTGTAATTGCATTGAGCGGCAGCGATACATCCAGGCCGGGACCTTGCGCAATGCAGTCGGCACTCAACGAAAGCAATCCACCAATCAGTATAGATGCCGGAATCAAGGTGCGGTGGTTACTGGTTCTGAACAGTGAGCGACTTAAGTGGGGCGCTGCGATTCCCAGAAAGCCGATCGGACCGCAGAATCCGGTTACAGTGCCAGCCAATACGGATGCAATCACAAGGATGATGACACGAACGCGCTTTGTTCGAGTACCGACACTTTCTGCATAATGCTCACCCAGCAGCAGTGCATCCAGCGGTTTGACCAGTAACAGGCTGACTCCCAAAACACTAACGATGACCGTTGCAAACGTCCGCAGATAGGTCCAGCTCACCGTGCTGTAGGTCCCAAACGACCAGCTGAGAAAGGATTGCAGGCGCTCGGCCATACTCAGAAATATCAGAATGCTTACAAGTGCACCGACAACATAACTGATCATTAAACCAATGATCAATACGGAGATAACATCGGTTTTGTACGATAGCAAAAGAACCGTAAATAGCGTCAAAGCGGCGCCACCGCTGGATGCAAGAATTAGTAAAAGTTGTCCCGAAGCATTCAGTTGTTCGGTAAGTTGGATACCGAAGGGTGCCACTGCAAGCACCACCAAAGCGACCCCGAGACTTGCCCCTGAATTGACTCCAAGGACAAAGGGGTCTGCAAGCGGATTTCTGAAAAGTGTCTGCATCATTAGGCCTGCAGTTGCCAGTGCGGCTCCAGCGAGCAGAGCGGTCAAAACACGCGGAATGCGAAAGTCGAGGATGACTTGTCGCACAATGGGATCTACTTCAGGATTGTTTACAAGAATCTCAAAAACGGTTTTTGGGCTGAATGACAAGGTGCCGATGCAAGTACTCAACATCGCAGCCAAAAGGAGGCCGAAGACCAGCAGGCTCCAAAGCACTACGGGCCGAAATAGAAAAGTAGATGTCGCTTGTTTGGACATCCGTTAATGCTGCGTTTCCAGATCGAACATAACATCGACGGCATGTGCATAAACATTATAGGCCAAGGTCCGACCTTCGTCAGAAATTTGTGATACGTGCTCCAATGAAATACCTGCATTGACTTCTATAATTTTGAAGTCGCCATTGGTTTCGATGACATCAACAGCCGCAAACTGCATCCCGGCGGCCAAACAGGCTGTTTGAGCCAATGTTACAACACGTTTCTTGGTTTTCGTATTGAGTTCAAACCGTGGCATCGCGCCTTTGCTAAGGTTATGCTTCCAGACAAGTGGGATTTCTTGGCCTTTGCTGGGTATTTCATTGAGTGGAAAGCAAGGGGCTTCCAAGGCAGCTTCCATCATTTCGGGTTCGTGCAAGGCGTTTGATTGCACTAATTCAAAAAAGGTCGAATGACCATCACCAGTCACGTGAGGGCGTTCTTTCTGATAACAAAGCAACACGTTATCCTTTAGGACAATGGTCCGGTATTCGGCTTCTATTGAGTAAAAAGGCGAGAGCGAAAGTCCGCGAGCCGAAGTATGGATCTTCTGAAATGCCGCTTCCAACTCTGTTTGATTATGAATTTTAAAAACTGAATTTCCGCGCGTGCCCTGATTCGTTTTACAGACGATCGGATAGCCAATAGATTCAGCGTATCCTATGGCGCGAGACCAATTTCCGCCGGAACCGAGGTACTTCGATAGGTTAGGAGCGAGAAAAAGCGTATGTTCAACATGTGGTATTTTGTGCTGTTCCAGCACATTTGCCAGAGCGCTCTTGTCGTTTGCGATCGACGCTGCTGCTGCTGGATTAAAATCGAAGTTATATCCGTAAACAAAGTGAGTGATGCCATTGTGCCGAAGCCGCATGATCCAGTCATGTGAAAAGGATGAAAACTCAATTCCACGCTCGGCTGCGATTGAGCGTAGGGCTTCGACCAGAAAACGGTCTTTGTTGCTGGGTTCTTTGTACATAAAGTAAGTTTAGCGGAGACTTTTGTTAAAACTTATTATTTCTCTAATCAATGTGTTTTTCCACACTGTTGATCAGAGCAGGAAGATTGTCTTCAATAATTCCCCCCAAACAACCTCATTATCGATATTATCATAGCCGTGGAATAGGATGTTCAAGATTCTTCGCTACTTTTAGTAGAAGAATAAACGGTTAAAGATCTTTCCTTTTTAAAAAAGACGTTGTGGCTACAGAAACATAGAGAATTCCCAGATGAACCATACTTCCGCTGAAAATAGCGAAGAATCAGCGAAAATCACTTAAGTTGCTCCTGATAAACAAATTCATGATCTGGTAGCCGATCCGGATGGAAAATTTTGATCAGGTCAGCAAGTACATCGTCCGGTCGCACGACACCGTTTTCCCATACAGGATTGCCGGTGTTTTTTATTTGTTTTCGGGTATTGTTGTAGATGTCCCCTGCCTGAGAGGCATTAAATCTCTTAAAACGTGAGTCGGTACTGAAAAGTGACTGCCTGCTTTTGTGGATGCCCGGGTTCAGCCAGATGTCGGCAGTCGCTGCTTTTAGAAAAACACGTTCGAAGTCCAGCGGTATCGAATCGGTACTGGTTACATCATTCCAGAGATAGTCGCCTCCGGCGTCCCGGATAAGTTTTGCCATGTAGCTGTTGCCCCCTGCCATGTGCCATGTGCCGGCATAGGGAGCGCCACAGAAGATCGTTGGACGTTTTTCGATTGAATCAACAGTTTGCAGCAAGGCTTCATAGCGTTTGGCAACCGCAGCGAAGGTTTTGTCGGCTTCTTCGGAAGCATCCAGAAAAGCAGCAACAAATTTGATCCACTCGGCACGTGCAAGTGGATGCTGCTCTTTGTACTCAGCAGTCATCACTGCGGGGAGTCCAGCACGGCTAAGCTGTGCTGAAATGTTTGACGCCGGCTCATTGGGAAAACTGATAAAAATCAGGTCGGGCTGGAGAAGTATAAGTCGTTCTACATTCAATGCCTGGCCCGTCTGTACTGTTTGGATAATGCCTGTTTTTACTCGCTGGCGGATCGTAGGGTTACTGATGTAGTTGGTGGCACCTGCGCCAGTTACTTTTTCCAGTTGGTTCAGTGCTTCCAGAAAGCCTATGTAAATGGTTTCGAGGACGACGACACGTTCTACAGGTGTTCGAATAACAGGGATATCCTTTGGCAATTCAGGCAAAGGCACACCTCTGGGAACGAGTGCGTATTGGTACAGTCGCTTTGAATCATTGCCGCTGATTCGAACGGTGGCGATCTGATGCGTAAGAAAATCGGTGATTTCGAAGTTTCTTGCGTACTGCAGTTTTAAGACTTCACCAGCTTTAACTGATTCAGCCTTAACGTTAAGGAAACTCGCGAAAATAATTATTATTAACAGGCAATATCTGTAATATTTGAGCATAGTAAATGGTTCCAGATTAACCAGACTGTATGGCAAAACAATTTCCGATTTCAGGTTTAACTAATATCATAAATTCTCAACCTTCCTGAAACTTGCGTTGAATCTCTGAAAAAATATGTTAAGCAATCAAATTTAAAATCATCAGAACATCTGAGTCTATGGATTATTCACGAAGGCAATTTGCTCACACAGCTCTACTGGCAACCACTGGGTATGCCCTCTTTGGCCCATCTACAGTGCAGGCTGAAACGGCCCGGTACACCGTTAGAAAAAACGACACCCTCAGCCACATCGCAACGCGGTTTGGAGTCTCGATCAAAGATTTAAAACAAGCGAATGGTCTCACGAGCGATCTGATCAAGGTCGGTCAAAAACTCCGCATTCCGGGTCATGTGCAATCAGACAACCTGCTCTCCGACGTTCGTAAAGCCAATGCCCCCATCGCAGTAAACGCAGATACCTGGAAACGCATCGTCGTCCATCATAGCGCCATCAAGTACGGCAACGTCAAAAAGTACGATCGGGCTCATCGTGAACGTGGCATGCAAAACGGGCTCGCCTACCATTTTGTGATTGGCAACGGCATTGACTCAGGGGATGGAGAAATTGAGATCGGGCCGCGCTGGAAAAAGCAATTACACGGCGGCCATGTCAAGAATCACGCAGTCAACCTGAACTCCATCGGCATTTGCCTGGTCGGTAATTTTGAAAAAACACATCCAAGCAAGCGGCAGATGGATGCATTTACCCAGCTGGTCGACTGGCTGCAGAAGGACGTATTGAGAAAGAAAACATTATTTGCAGGTCATCGGGACCTAAAGGGAGAACAAACCGTTTGCCCGGGTAAAAACTTTCCGCTTGCAGCCATGCACTCCCGTTACAGCTAAAAATCAAATATTCGAAGTCCAGTGTCCGAAGTTCAACGTTCAGTGTCCGAAGTTCGATGTTCAATCAGTTTCCCCTACCGAATGTAGATGACAATGTAGTAACTGGTTCCCTGCCGCCAGATGTAGAAACGATTCGCGCCCGGCTTTAACTGTTCAGCAATATCGGCCGGATCGGTTGTTGATCGTCCGTTTACTTCTAGGATCACCATTCCGGCAGCCATGATATCGCTATAGGGCGATCCTTGAGTCACATCGCTTATAGCAACTCCGTTTATACTGTCCGGCACGGTCCATTTGCGCCGCATTTCCGCATTCAGGGGTTCCAGCAAAACACCCTTGAGAACATCTCGACTCGATGAATCATCGCTACTCAGCATGGGTCCATTGAGACTGCCCAGCTTGACCGGCAGGTTCAGTTGCTTGCCTTGACGGATCAGTGATATCGTAACGTCACTGCCCGGAGTTGTTTGAGAAATGATCAAACGCAACTGCTGCGCCGACTCGATTTCGACACCGTTTACGCGAACGATCACATCCCCGTGAAGAATGCCAGCCTTGTCCGCCGGTGAACCAGACTGCACCTGATTGACCAAAGCGCCGCGTGTTGACTCGAGACCAAACGCCTCAGCCAGTTCGGCAGTCAAATTATCCGGCACCAGACCAAGCAGACCGCGAGGCACTTCACCCACCTCAATCAGACTCTTGACTACATTCAGCGCAAGATTGGTCGGTATTGCAAAACCGATACCGATGCTTCCACCTGAACCGGAAACAATTGCCGTGTTGATACCAATCAGTCGCCCGGCTGCATCAATCAATGCACCGCCGGAATTGCCCAAGTTAATCGCGGCATCCGTCTGAATGAAATTTTCGTAAGCACCCGGCCCGAGAATACCGGATGAATCACGACCCAGAGCCGACACAATTCCCTGGGTCGCTGTTAGCCCCACATCCAGCGGATTCCCGATCGCAAAGACGACGTCTCCCACTCGTAGCTTGGCACTGTCTGCAATGGCAACGGCTGGCAGCGCTTCGTCAGTCTCAATTTTTAGCACTGCAACATCCGTCTTTTCATCCGTGCCAACAAGGGTGGCAACATATTCCCTATCATTGCTCAAACGCACACGAATCTCATCGGCAGTCTGACCGCGCTGCACCTGGATGACATGGTTATTAGTGATTATGTAACCGTCTTCAGAAATAATAACCCCTGACCCGACACCAACGCGCTCAAGATGCTCTTCTACTTCTGAAGGCTTCTGTGGCAGTGGACGGCCAAATTGACGGAGCAATTCCTGCAACCCGAAAGGCACCTGTTGATAGTAGGATTGACGGACAATTCTTGAAGTGTAAACAGCGACTACCGAAGGCGTTGCACGATTCAAGACATCCGCATAGGAAACTCGCGACGCATCCTCTGTTTCCGCTATCATTCTCGAATCTTCGAGTATCTCAAGCTTGGTCTCTGCTTTTGCCACAAGTGAGTGGCCGACCACCAGGCAACCACAAAGGAGAAGGTATATCCGTTTCATAAAGCGAAATTCTCAGTTATTTAGACAAAACACAATTACACGGGTTCCGCAAGTTTCTGCCGTTTTTTGTAAATCCAGAATCCAGAATTCGACGTTCGATTAGAGTTCATCAGAAAACCGAAAAAGCAACTCATCCGGACGGGCATAACCAAGCCGCTCCCGTGCAACGCGCTCCAAAAAATCCGGATCTTCCAGAAGACTCAGATACATCTCCTTATACTCAAGTTCGTTTCGAGCTTGTATGAGTTTTGTTTCAATTCTAAGTTCTCGAGCTTTGAAATTTTTATATTCACGATAGGTCTGCAAAATGAGACTGCTAAAAAAGATAACCAGCAACAGCAATGCCCCCAAAAGCATCGTTGTGATGAGCTGTCCACGATTTTGCAGTAGTTTTAACATGCGAACTTTAAGAGAAGGCTATTTTTCTGTAGTTGAAAAGTGAAATTTCCAATTAACGACCTGAAGGTTTTATTTTATGTATCAAGACTACTTTGGCTTTTCGGAAATGCCTTTCCATGTGACGCCCAACCCTCGGTTTCTATTTTTGAGTCCCACGCACCAGGAAGCGCTGCAACACCTGCGCTATGGCATCGAAAACAAAAAAGGATTCATCGTACTGACCGGGGAAGTCGGCTGTGGAAAAACAACGCTTTGTCGTCAATTGCTCGAAGATCTGGAAGGCAACGAAAAATACGAGACCGCACTCCTGCTAAATCCCAAGGTTTCCGAAACCCAGTTGCTGAGAGTTATCATCAAAGAGCTAGGTGCAGAATCTAAAATCCGCTCAAAGCGCGACCTGCTGGACACGATGAACGACATCCTTCTGGAACGTATTCATGCGGGACGAGAAATTGTTCTAATCATCGACGAGGCACAGAATCTATCTTTCGAAGTCATGGAAATGCTACGTATGCTCTCCAATCTGGAGACCTATGAACAGAAACTACTCCAAATCGTTCTGATGGGACAACCGGAGCTAAATGCCAAGCTCAAAGAGAAACGGCTACGCCAGTTGCGCCAGCGTGTTCTGGTCCACTACAATCTGAAAAAACTGAATCACGCCGAAGTACAACTTTACATCACGCACCGCCTGAGCATGGCCGGCAGCAACGGATTCCCTCCCTTCACTGATCGAGCCCTTAACAAAATAGCCCGCAACAGCAAAGGCATACCACGCATTATTAATAACATCTGCGACAAAGCCCTGCTCGCATCGTTTATTCGCAACGGGATGAACGTAAACTGGTGGGATGTACGTAGAGCCCTTCAGGACATGGAGCGGATGTCCAACTAAGCCACTCCGGCCGACCACATTTTTTTAATAAAATCACTACACATAACTTCCCGATTCAATACCAATGAGTTTAATCAACGAAGCCCTCCACAAAGCTCAAAACCAGCGCCATAACGCGCCCGGACTGAATGATGAAACAAACATGGGGCATCCGTCGGTCAACTATGCTCCTCAACCAAGCCGCATCGGACTCATGATCGGGCTGGGCATTTTCATCGTCATCCTGATCGGACTCGTTGCCGGACTGACCATCGTAATCATGGACAAAAGCGAACCACAGACCGCACAAAACTCCGAAACCCCTGCCCTCCCCGCGACTCCAAACATTGAACCCGCTGACGTAGTATCCACCGAACTCACAACCGCAATCGCTCCCGAGCAGCAACCGCAAATACCAGAGGCTTTGGAGCAGTCACGTGAAGTGATTAAAGCGCCCACTCCAGAGCCAGAACCCAACAAGGAAATCATGGACTGGATTGAGCAATGCACAATCAGTGGAGTCAGGATCACCAGCAATAGCAGTAAGGTCATCCTTAACAACAAAGCGTTTATCCCAGGAGACAGCGTAAACATGAGCCTTAAGCTCAAGATTCTCGAAATTGAACCGGAACGCATCCTATTCATCGATTCCAACGGTGTAGAATACATGAAACTATTTTGAGCCCCCATTTCGGTAAGCTCAGGACCCAGAGCCTGTCGAAGGACAGAACTTCGCAGATGGCTTGAAGTAACCTGCGAGCAGGCTCTGGGTCCAACATGGCAGCGCCATGCGAAGCCTGAAAGGCGAAGCATGGTGCCCCCACCGGGAATCGAACCCATTACCCTAAACCCCCAAAATCCCTTATTTTAAAGGGTTTTAGAGATTATCGAAAAAAGGACTTGTCAACTTATCAAGTGTTTTGTTTGTATGGATTTGTATGAAAAGTACAAAAAAAAGCACAAAGGGAACCAAACGTTTTCCATACATAATTAAGTGTGGAAATGCTCAGGTGACAATTTACCGGGTGAAACATGCCAAAATGAAGAGCGGCTTTGTCTACTCTATGACGTGGTATGAAGCCGAAGGAGTCAGAAGGCAAAAGCAGTTTTCAAAGCTCGAAAAGGCAGAGTATGAAGCAAAATTTAAAGCAGAGCAATTGCAGGCGGGTGAATCTGAACTTGCCAATGCGAAACTTGCGGACATTCGAGAATTGCAGGCGGCTCGTTTGATTGCTGGCGATAGCGGACTAATCCCAGCACTTGAAGAGTGGAGGCGTGGGCGCGAATTGTGCCAAGGGCCAATAGAGACAGCTTGTCAGGCGTGGGCAGATCGAAATTGCCCGAAGGTGAAGAAAATCACCGTTTCCGAGGCAGTTGATCTTTTTCTTGCTTTTAAACGCTCAAAGGGAGTCAACACAAAGGCCAGCTATGAAAGAGTTTTACCAAAGCTAAAGAATGATCTTGGTGACCGTCAGTTGATTGATGTGAACGTAAGGCGGCTTGAAGCATATCTTGAGCAATTCAATCACCCGGCAACAGCGAACACGCACCGCAAGCGAATTGTTACGCTTTGGCGATGGGCACGCGATAAAGGATACTTACCCGCAGAAGTAAAGACGGCAGCAGAATTGACAGACAGCGCACAGGAAGAAGCGCTTGAAGTCGGGATCATCGACGCTGAAACGTTTCAGGCACTCTTAAGATTTATTCGAGACAATCACCCGCACTATCTGGCACCGCTTGCCTTAGCCGGTTTTTGCGGACTCAGACGCAGCGAGATTCACGGCCAAAAGTGGGAAGATGTTCAACTGGAGCGCAAGTTTGTTCGTGTATCGAACGCAAAGCGAGGCACACCGGCGCGGCGTCTGGTGCCGTTATGTAATGAAGCAATCCACTGGCTTTCAATCAATGCTCAACCTGCTGGTGACGTATCACCCGGCAACACATGGGCACTCGATCGGATCCGGGACATTGCGAGAACAGCAGGCTTTACACTCCCGGCAAACTGCTTTCGTCATAGCTACATTTCAAACAGGGTTGCACTGACTGGCGATGTAAACAGCACTAGCCTTGAAGCCGGCAACAGTCCACGAATTATTTTCAGGCACTACCGCGAACTTGTCACCAAAGAGGAAGCTCAGGCGTGGTTTGGGGAAAGTTCAATCAACGCAAAAGAAAGTGAGGCTATGTGATGCACGATTTACCAAAAGAAGAAATCTGCTTTAACGATGTGCCGGAAAAGTATATCAATACTTGTTTTTATTATGAATTTATTCGGGAACTGGCCCGAGAAAATCGAATTCGCCCCTTGTATGAATGGGAGAACTCGCACGACTATTGCGATAGCCATGAAATATCATATGCCCATCATAAGCTTGCTACATGCATTCCCTCTTTTCTCGATAAATCATTTATTGAACTCATGCAAAGCAAGTTTGGCGACTTTGACGTGCAACCGGAAGAAGCTATTCCCGCAATCGCTATAGGTCTTACATTTGAGCCCGCCAGATTAATTGTTTTTGGTGAAAGCGTTGAAAGATTGCCTAGAAAAGTAAAACCAAAAGCAGGCAGATTATCGAGAGTCATAAGTTTTGACTGGCGGCATAGCGACACAGAACTCGCAGAGCAATTTAAGCAATCACTGAAAGAATTAAGGCCGGAAGAGTACAAGCACGTAAACAATGTAAAGCCTTCTCAAAAAAGCAGCAACGGATCTAATATCGGCTTATTTAAAAGAACGGCTCTAAAATACCTTGGCATGTATCGAGTTGATAAATACGCGGAAAGTATATGCCAGCCAAAAGCTGATATTAGACCTTTGTATTACAAGTATTTTACAGAAAATCAAAACGGCGTCGATGAATCCCACTGGAGAAAGGGCATTCGTGAAGTTAAAGAAACCTTCGATAAGCTAATTTCAGGCGAAGCACTTTAGCGGGTACATTTGCTTTTTTGCAAATACCCCTCTCAACAGAACAAGCACGCTGTTGTTTGATGTTGTCATTATGACAATTGACTTGCTAAACGAAAACAAACTAGTCGGGGGCCCTGAGCTTATGAAAGCTTTAGGCTATAAAGATAGAGCATCATTCTGGGTATTCGTGAAACGTGAAGGCGTTCCCAGATATCAGCAAAGCGCAAGACGAGTTCTATTTGATACGGGCGAAGTTCGTGCATGGTTCGAGAAGCGGCGAATCGGTCAGGAGGTTTCAAAGTGAGCCTTGAAGAGATTGAAAACCTGAAGGCGCGAATTGCGATCAGAACGCTGTCACTTGTGATAACGCGCAAACTGGAGGCCAAATTGAAAGGTCAAGACGATGGCTAACGGTTACATGGGTCTAATCAGGGCGTTCTTTAACGATGCTCAGTGGAACGAAGAACGTACTTTTTCCAGAGCCGAAGCATGGCTCGATCTCTTACAAATTGCGGCTTATACGCCCAGCGAGAGATATATAAAAGGCAAATCCATACACCTCAAGATAGGGGAATTTGTCGCAGCCGAAAGGTTTCTGGAAAAAAGGTGGAGTTGGTCGCGCACGAAAGTCCGCAACTTCATCCAAATACACGAGAAAAACCACAGACTAGACCACAGAAAAGACCAAGGAGAAACAGTCCGAAAGGTATGTAATTACTGCGATTGGGTACATTTGCAGACCGCAAAAGATACCAACGAAAATACCACAGACCAGACCAACGGAGAACCAACGACCAGACCAACGGAGAACCAAATTAAAGAACTTAAAGAACTTAAAGAACTTAAAGAAGTAGGGGCGGACAAGCCGCCTCAAAAAAACCCACCTTCTTCAAAATCTCAATCCAAAGGCAAAGCGGAATCAATCGACGAGTTAAGCACCTTTTGCAAATCACTCGACTTGCCAAAATCAGACGCTGAATATCTCTGGAATAAATGGGAGGCCAATGGCTGGACGCGAACTGTCGGAAATAAGGAAACGCCAATGAAGTGCTGGCAATCGACAATCAGGTCGTGGAAGGCCGCAAAGTATCTACCAAGTCAGAAGCAACAGGCATTTGCAAAGCCTGCACCACCGACGCCACCGACGCCGCAGGTACTACCGGAGCCAATCGACTGGAAGCATCTGGTGCCACCTCACATCTACGAACGCGGCTGGGGTCAACTATGCCAGGGCGACCCGGCAATGGCTCGGGACGTCAGCAAAGGCGAAAGCTTTGTTCAATTCAATCCGGACAACATTGCGGACTCCATAGAGGGCTTGCGGGCGATATGATGACGCACGCTCACAGGCAGACATGGGGATGGGGGTCTAAATCACAAAAGAAGGCCGCCGCTCCTACCGCGTGTTTAGCACAAAAAATATGCGTGCAGGTTTTGCCGGCGATTTTGTGCAAGTTTTAAATAATTTTTTACATCACTACCATCACCAACGAAAGGAAACCCATGGGACGACGAGGCCCGAAACCACAACCAACAAAATTAAAGGAACTCAGAGGCAATCCCGGACGCAGACCGCTCCCGGAAAACGAGCCACAACCGGAAACGCTGCCTTTTCTGCCGAAGCCGCCTTCATTTCTCGACAGGGCCGCAAAAGCTCACTGGAAAAAAGTAGGGCCAACATTGCAGGCAAGCGGACTGCTTACCACGATCGACTTGACCGCCTTTGCCATGTACTGCCATGTGTATTCGGCATGGCTCAACGCCGTCAAAGAAGCGCAAAAGGTCGATCTTACTTATGTCACCGACTCAGGGCAAATCAAGGCGCACCCATGGCACAAAATCGCTTCTGATTATCTGGATCAGACGTTTAAGATGATGCGCGAGTTCGGTATGACGCCAAGTTCACGCACCGGCATCACGGTTGTAATGCCCGAATCAGTCGACGGGCTTGACGAGCTTCTTAATTTTGAGCAATGAGCGCGGAAACCTTCACTAAGACCGAAGAAATCCAAAGGCTCGGGGCTTCCGGCTTGCTCGTGGTGAGGCTTACGGATTATTGTATCAAAAAGGAGCAAGCAGGATATGCACGCGGCTTTTTTGATGGCGTGTCTTCAAACGAGCAAACACTTACCGGCCATGCTCAAATTTCAAAGTGGCTCGGATGTTCAAGGCGAAAATCTCAACAGATCGTTGCTGACCTGAAAAAGCGGGGGTTACTCAAAACCAAGCGAGGCCGACCGGTTCGAGTTTCTAAAGAGCTTTTGAAGGATTGTGAAAATTGATTCACCTTGGCTTATCGGACGACAGGAAATTGCCGACTATGCCGGAGGCGTGAGCGTCTGGACAGTCACGGCGATGATTAAAGCCGGGCTCAAGTGCTCGGGCGGTGGAAAAATGGGCATGGAACCAAAGTCAAAAGCTGAATGGATTGACAGTTTTATCGAGCAAAACCCTAATTTTGTTGCCCGGGATCACATGCAAAAGAAGAAAAGTTGACCGGATGCGGTTATCTGCGGTTCTCGCTCTGGCTTTTGATTTGTTGAACCTTCCCGGGTGCGTGATATTGGACGCATGAACCAGCCGAATTTTGCAGACCTACGAAACAAATTTAAAAATCTTGTATCGGAAATTGATGAAGCCGAAAAGCGGCACGGAAGTCACCCGAAGCTTGATGCACTTCGTGAGGATGCTCGCAAAAATGTTACCGATCTTGATGAGGGCGAACGAAACTGGCAGGCTCTCGAAAGTTCAATTGACGAGGAACGCGAAAAGCACCGGGAAGACGCTTTTGCAATCACCCGCGGGCATTGTGAAGAAATCCAGACCATCATGCAAAAAGCAGGCGGTGGACGAGAACTTCAGGGGCTAGCACTCAAAGCACTGACCCACCACGCCGACCCAGTCGGACGCTTCAAAGATTTGGTTCTTGATCACCTTCAAAGCCGGCCAACCAGCCAACGCATTGAGTCCGGTCTTCAATCGAAAAGCGATGACATTGACCAGCTTCAAAATCAACTGAAAGACACAACCGACCCGGTCGAAAAGAAACAACTGGCTTCCACGATTTCAAAGCTCCGTGACGCGGAGTAACTCAACACAACACTCACAAACACTAATTAAAAATGGCTACATTATCCACCACCGAAATTCTCAGCGACGTGCTCGATGCGTTCAAGATCCGTTTTCCCATGTTAAATTCAATAGGAACAGATTTTTCATCTGAAACCGCCGTTCTCAATCAGCAAATGATTGCACGCATTCCCTCATTGCCGACCGTCCGAGATTATGACGGAACAAGCGGCTATGAGGCAAACGCAGCAAATGCAAATGACCTGCTCGTTGACGTGCCTGTAATTCTGAACCGTCACAAACACGTTCCCGTTAAGATCGACTATATTGAGCAACTTTCTACCCGGCGCGATCTTTACAAAGAGGCAACCGGAAACCTTGCTTACACGCTTGGCAAAGAGGCTTTTGATCATGCAATGAGTCTTGTTCTGGCAGCAAACTTTTCCGAAAGCTCAATTTTTGCGAATGTTGATGCCGATAAAGATATGTTATCGAGCGTTAATAAAAAAATGAATCAACGCGGGGCCGCACCGGTTGGAAGATTTGGAATTGTAAATTCTGATGTTTTCGAAGTGCTTGAGAATGACTCTCGAATCTCATCTGGTGATTATCATGACCAGCGCAAAAAGGGCAACGCTTACGGGCATCTTTCCAATGTAGCAGGCTTTTCAAACATTTACGAATACCCGGACTTGCCGGCCAACGCGCAGAATCTAAGCGCATTCTTTAGCGACCGCACCGGGATTGTGATGGCTTCACGATTGCCGAACGATCCCGAAGCGATGGCAAACCGTCTTGGCATTCCACCGATTTGCGGGGCTGAGATTGTCACGGATGGCGAAACCGGCCTTTCCCTGATGGGCCTCACTTGGCAGAAAAGCGGCACGTTCGATTTATACGCTACGATTATCTGGGTTTACGGCATCAGCGCAGGCTCGCAAGGCGGTTCTGCTGGCGATCTGACAGACTTTGGCGGCCACCGCGTTGTTACTGCTTAATCTCAACACCTTTAAAGATATGAGTTTAAAAACCTTAGAAAAAAAGCTCGCTTACACTGATAAGCAGATTGCCGAACATTCACCGGAAACGATCCGCAAGGCTCGCGCCGTCGAATCTCTGAAACTACACGTCAGACGCATTTATGATAATATCAATATCGAGTCTGACCGCTTTGAAGTTGGCAGCTTGGACGATACCAATTTTGCGGCCACAAACCACAAGCTTGTCTCTCATTGCTCCGAACGGGCAAAGGAGGCTTCCGCTTTGGCTTGTCTCGTGAATTACTACGAGCAGGACGCAGACTTCTTTGAAACCGCCGATAAGCTCAAAGCACTTGCCCGGGATCGTTCGGCCATCACCGACCAGATCAAAGGCTTGAAAGCGAAAGCAGGCGAGCTTGAGGCCGCAGAGCTGGCGCAGATTGAGGCTGAAAAAGCCGAAGCTGCCGAAGCGGTCGAGAAATCGGGCAGGGATCGAATCAAGGCCGCCGTCGCTAAGATTCTAGGATAAATTTGTTGTGGACGCGTTTTTTAGTATTTGCCGCGTCCTACCGTCAGGATATAGCGGGCCGGGTTTTTTGTTGGCCTGGCCCGCTTCACTTTAAATCAAATATGATAGCAGGAAAATTTACACGAAACGCAGACTGTTATAGGCAGTTTGTCCTAAAACCAAATATGCTTTTATCAGCAGTTTGGTCAGTAAAAAACACCTAGCCCAGGATACATCCTTTCGGACTTTTCCCATTCATATTTTTCTTCAATCTTAACTTCCTTGTCCTTGTAGGATATATTTGAGTTCTTTATGTAACAAAGTGATTCAAACAATAAAGAATATGTCCTAAAGTGCTTCTCCATAGTAATGCCTCTAGATGCCTCAATAAGATCTTTAAGATAATGATCAGATACTGCAATTGGTTCTTTAATTATTTCATTGTTACCATCATTTTTTAGTACTGTAGCACCAAGCAAACATCTCTGTACAAAAGAAAATCCTATCAATGAAGCCATTGAATGATCAAATTCACTAACTCCATTTACTTCTTTTCCGTTACAATTGATTGTTTCTGAAAATGGATTACATTCATGTAAACGTACGTAAAAGAAAGCAGCTTTTTTAAATGGGCTAGATTTACTGTAACCGCCATTTGCAGGAAATGACTTTTTTTCTAAGCTTTTGATAAAAGTGGCTAACTTGTTTAGATCGACTGAAATAGAATTTGCACCAAACCCTTCCAGGAAGTCTTGTGCATGTAAGAGAAAAATGCTGTATGCATTATCTTTATCCTCGGAATAAATTGATTCAAAAGAATAAGAAGTTGGATTCTTTTCTATGGATTTTTTTTTCTCAGAACTCATGAATTTGATAGCTAAGGAATTAGTGCATTTGCATAAGACTTGCCTAATAACTTTGCTTCTTCACGAAAGGATTCAATATTTTTCACAGCTCCAAAAGAGCCGGAAGCATTCTTTTGGGCGCAAGGAATAGGATTACTTATGGTAATTTCCTCATCTTTTAAACCTTCAGAAGGTGTAGCTGAGGCCACATATAGCTTAGAAAGTATAATTTGATTATTGGTATTCATTGTTTTTTAGTGGTTTTAATGAACTAAAAAGCTTTTTTTTAATTCTATTTGTCAAGTAAAATGCATTTGTCAGTGAAGCAAGCCATACACAGATAAAGTTCAAACGATCTAGAACTCAAAAGTATTATAACGTAATCTTTCAAATATCGGCGGACTGTGTTGAAATGTACGAGATTGCACGCGCTGAATATGCCAGAATATCAGGGATGCAGTTTGATACTCTAGGCGAATTTCTGGCCTGTCACTTCTTCGATCACGAAGAAGTCGGATTGCGGCTCATGATGGGCAAGCAGGTTCCCGTAGGAGAAGAGGCGGTTTCCTTTGGTTCGGAGTGAGCGAAAAAAGGCAGAGTCTCAATGGCTCTGACGGTTGTCTTATGTTACTGTTTGTCACACTGAACTGCAAACGAATCTATACTTTTAAGAATCTATTTAAGCAAGAATGCGTGCTTAGTCGATACTCACTTTGCCTTGTCCGCTCATGCGTTTACATAGCCTTTCTGATGGCATCTTTCACTTTGTCGACCCCTTCTGGACTAAACGAAACCGTCACAGGACTCTCACTGTAAGGTGTAAGTCTTACAATGAGTGAATCAACACGCTCCAGCTTGTTAATGAACTGCGCAATATCGCCCCTGATGAAGGTTGCCTTGTGGTCTGTAGATATAGACCAAGTAGCGTTTTCTGCACTTCCCTTTCCAAATCGAAGTGTGACCGCAATTGAGTCACTACCTAAAAATGTATTGTAAACAATATAAGCCTGCAATTGGCCTTCCTTATACCTCACAATCATGGTTGGTTTGATCGTGTCATAACCAACCCGCACAGACTCATCAGCATCAAGGAGACAGATGACAGTCTTTGAATCGTCAATAGGTGAAACATCTGTCGAAATACTCCATTTCCCTCCTGTTTCTTTCTTGACCTTTGAACCGGGAGCAAGGCTGTGCTTTTCGGCTATTGCGTCATAAGCCGCCAATCTCTGAACGCTATTTTCTATAGCTGCCGCCTTGGCTATTTCAATTTCAATTTGAGCCGTCGCAAACAGTGGGAAGATAAATAAGGCAATGCCGGGTATGATGTATTTCATTTTTTCGGCGAACATGAACAATACCTGGTGTTTTTAAGAGAAATATAATTTCTATGTAATGTTCACCAATACTTCAAGGTGTTTTTCTAATAACAAGATTTTAACGTGAGCATTTGTATGGGTTTTGCATTAAACAAAAACGTCAGTTCCATAAATATATAAAAAAAAGCGACTTACAAAATATCATGGTGCCCCCACCGGGAATCGAACCCGGATCGACTGTTTAGGAAACAGTTGTTCTATCCATTGAACTATGAGGACTTTTGATTATCAATTACTTATGAAAATTAGTATCTTTAATTTGGTTAAACTTTTAACAAAACTTCTAACATGTCGTTTAAAGTTCAATAATGTTTAATGAAGTTTGTAAGAATATTTTCGACAGAATTACAATCCGTAAAACCTACCCATTTTATTTCATTTGTTTATGAACTCGACAGAACAGACACTATTCACCTAAAGCTATAGCATCGAATTCCATATAATTGCTATTAGGAGATTAGAAGATGCATCTGACTGACTATCATGCCAAATACTATGCGCATGATTTGACACTCAAAAAAGTCAATCGGTTTGGTCATTTATCAAGAGCATTGTTTGATGTTAAGCTTAAAAATCGTCTTTCCAAAAAAACAGAGTACAGAGAACTCTTTACGATCTACTGGAAGGTTATTTAGCCCGGATATCACTAGCATATTTACACAATAGGGTAATCCTGATTTCACAGTAGTAAGGAAAATCTTATTATTGCGAAATTAACTTTATAACAACAAGTTAATGGTTTATTCCTATTAACCTGACAAAACCGTAATGACTCCGGACCAATTTACCACCGCCAGCTCTGGCAAATGCCAAAAGACGTTGGAAGGTTACTTTGCTTACATACCGGCAGCTCTTCCGCCGAATCTGTTGCTTGACTGGAAACTGATCCGGTTTTTTCGATGAAACTCGTGACGAATACTATCGCCTACTTCTTGCGGTAAGCCAGAAAGGCGCCTGGCGCGACTGGATTGAATACTTTCTCCGAGGCGTCCGTTTACAGGCCCAGCGAGCGCTTCTGGATACGCAAAAAATTCTGGATCGTTACGAATACTATCAGGCTAAACTCAAGAAGGGAAAGCGAGTGCCTCAGGAAGCAGCCCGAATATTGGACCAGGTGTTTGCCAACCCCTTCATCTCAATCGCACACCATGCAAAGCGAGTCGGTGTATCCTATCAAATGGTACAGCGGTCGGTTGAATTCTGGATTGAGCAAGGTTTACTGGAAGAGACTACCGGTCAGCAGCGTAACCGGGTATTTGTCGCACAGGAGATATTCAGAATCATGGCGGCGCCATCGCTTCCTATCAATGCCAGTGAACCTTCAAGTTCCTGACTTTCACTGATTAAAAGCCTTTAACCATGAGCCAAAAATACAACGATCTTGTCAAAAAACTTCGCGAAATCTTCCAGATCGACAAACCCGATCTCGATTTTGGGATTTATCGAATCATCAACCAGCGCGCAGAGCAAATCGACCATTACCTCACCCACACATTGCGGGAAAAGGTTGAAACTGAAATCGACAAACGTCGGGATGCTGAAATTGAAAGCCAGCGGGCAGAACTTATCAGCCAGCTGCGTGATGAGTTTGGCAAGCGCGCTTTTGACGATGCCGGAAACCTGATTGTCGAGGAGGCCATTCAAAGCGACTACGGTAAAGTGCTGGCAAAACTGGGTGCGGGTAAAGCTTCCAGCGCCGAGCACGAAAACGCAGTTTTCTCTCATCTGCTAACTTTCTTCTACCGCTACTACAACAAGGCAGACTTCATCAGTCAGCGCCGCTACAAGGGCGACACCTAAGCCATCCCTTACTCGGGTGAAGAGGTTGTGCTCCACTGGGCGAACAAAGACCAATACTACATCAAAAGCGGTGAGAACTTCTCCAACTACACCTTTAAACTGGACGATGGCCGCAAGGTGCATTTCCGTCTGGTCGCAGCCGACACCGCCAAGGACAACCGCAAGGACAATGACAAAGATCGTCGCTTTGCACTGGCCAAGTCCAAAACCATAATGCGAACGGATGAGAATGGCGAGGACTATGAAGAGACGATTACGCCGATTGAGGGACTGGAGATACAGGAAAACGGACAATCCACAACAGAACTTGTGCTGCGCTTTGAGTATATCCCGGTGGATAAAAGCACGAAGCAGGAAACGCTCATCGTTCAAGCGCTAGAGCGAGTATTTGCGGATGATGTGCCCTTTATCCATGCACAATTAAGGGCTCAGTACAAAACATTCATTTTCCCTTTTAGGATAAATCTGGAGATAAAGAAAGGTATCGCCAAAATCGAATACAAAATCGGTGCCAAACATATACTGATTTTGACAACAAGATACTAATCGCAGCAAACAGTCAGCATCATGGACAGTCGTCGCACCCGTCATTTAACTCAGGTAAAATGAATTCCTGCAAAAACGCATCATCAATTGGCTCAGATTCAGAAAAGCCATACCCAGCAATCAGAATCGGGTCGCTCGGAAGAAAATCATCCGGATTGTTGGAAACACCTCTCCAGCTCTCGACCACAAAACTACTTCCAACACCGCCTAGACGAAACTCGCAGGGTTGCAATACCCAGTCATTCAAGTTCAAAAGGCTGAGGTCAAAATCGTTCAGCTCTGCTCCAAGGTCAAAGGGGGAGGCATTGCTCAGCACGGAACCACTCTGCTCGCCGCTTAAGTCGATCAGGCTGTCGGTAGATTGTATCCAGCCAAACGGTTCGGTAACAATTACACTGTAGTTTCCTCCCAGGACGTCTGCCTGTGCAATGACATCCGAGTTGATAACGATATAGAACTGCGGGTCGATAAATACATTGCCCCCCGAATATCCTGCCTGCGCTAACAAGGTGCTGTCTATCAACCTGATCTCCGTCGGTGCCAACAGGTAAATGTCACCCCCGGCCCCGCGTTCGCTGCCCAGGACGCCAGCGTCTGTTGATAGAATACTGTTTTCAATACGAATTGAGTTCCCTGCTTTGATGACGAGTTCGGGCTGTTGGAAATTGTCTAAATCATTCAAATCAAAATTTTCTTGCCCTGCTGAAATACTTAGCAAGCCATCCGTTATTTGGACATCGCCGCCTGCTGAAATTCTCAGATTACCGGCATTTCCTCTTCCCGCACGCGCCTCGATTGCGCCAGCATTGATTTTGATACGGTTTTCCGCAACCACATCAATCTCGCCACCATTGCCGATAGAACCTAAATCAGCTGTGGACTTAATCCCGGTAAAGCCAAAAGACTGTCCCTCTATGATAATATCCTTCGCTTGAAGTTTGATTTTACCGGCATCACCAACTCCGACTGTGGACGTGTCAATTCTTCCGTCGTTGGTGATTTTTAATTCCTCTTTTACAAGAATATTCAGTTCCCCACCGTTGCCGGTAATATTCGATCCTTCAGGATTGGATAAGGACTCGGGAATAGCTGCCGAGAGAATAGCGCCTTGATTTTCTATGGTTAAATTTTTCGCCCGAATTGTAACGTTTCCACCATCACCAAGGCTGTAAGTTGATGAGTTTATTAAACCATTATTGATGATTTCCAGAGACTCCTCTACCAGTATGTCCAATTGTCCACCATCTCCTGTTATATCTGCATATGACAGCCCCCCAGGAGCCAAAAAAGTCCCGGATGCAGAAAAAATGCCGGTAAAATCGACAGAGCCTTGACGATCAATAATCAAATTTTTTGCCTTAATCTCGGCCGATCCGGCATTGGCATCTCCGAAAGTTGCAATGTCTATAACTCCACCATTTACGATGCTCAACGTTTCATGAGCGGTTACCAAAACATTTTTTTTGAGCCCGTCTCCTGTATTAAAATCTCCTAGTTGCGAAGCGTCTATCCCGGTGAAAGCTGTTTGTCCGGAACCGTTAATCGTTATATTTCCAGCATCAATAATCATTTGCCCAATATCTCCTAACCCGCTGATGGTGATGCCACTATTTTTCGCGATTGATAAATCTCCTGTGATCGCTACGTCAATGCTGCCGCCAGGCCCGAGGCCCTCTCCGTTCAGAGCTCTCAAATCTCCATTGTTGTCAAGTCCAAGATTTTTACCTCTCACGAAAATACGGCCTACCGGACTTTCACTTAAGCTGTTTACGACAATTCTTGAATTATCAAATATGTAAATATCATCCAGCGTATCAAACTCCGATAGGTCGAAATCATCATTCCCGTTCATGATAGAGGCTTCACCTGCCGATTGAAGGCTGATTAGATTAATTTTGCCGGACGGTATGATAATCCGGAAGCTTCTTAACCGCAGATTTCCTCCTACCAAAGAAATTGTCCCACCCTCCGAAGAAAGCAAAGAATCTTCCATCAGGATGCTTCCGATCTCATTATCAACAAATCCAAAGGCGCTTACATCGCTGCCATCCAATGAGCTGCCAGTAGGATTGCTTACATCAAAGCGGCCTCCATCGGAAAATTTCAGGTAATCCGCGGTTCCGATATGAAACGAACCGGAAAGGTCCAGCGATGCACCGTTGCCAAAAAACAAGCCATTGGGATTGATGAAATACAGGTCGGCACCGGGGATATTTGAACTCAGTTGACCGTAAATAGAAGTAATATTGTCTCCGGTCACACGCGTTACGATAGTCGTAATGCCTTCCGGGCCGAGGAAGCTTGCAATCTCTCCTTCATCCAGAAGAAACTCCCGAAAACTGTGAAATAGATTGCTTCCGGAGATTTCGCCATACTCTGATTCAATCCTGTAATTCGGCCCAGCCAATACGACGCCGTTCAAGTCGGGATTCAGGCTCCCATCCAGGATCAGCTTACCGCCCGCAAGTCGTACAAATTCACCGATACCTGAACTTACCTGAAATGCTGCATCAAATCCATTGACCGTAAGCACAGGGGTCGACAGATCAATCGTCCCGGCAGCCGCTGATGAACCGGCCGTCGCTTCAATGCCAACTTCACCCAGCACATCCAATCGATCGACTTCGACTGAAATAGATCCGACTTGCTCGCCGGTTGTACGGGCAAGCACCTTACTGTTTTCGAAAACCATCTGCTCGCCGCGAATAACCACACGGCCACCACTATTGCCATTGTTGCCATCGACAGTTAACTGACTGCCATCCAGCAAAGCTACCTCGCCCAACTGAGCAATTCCGTCGGTGTTTAAATCCTGATAACCTTGACTGGCATCAAAAGAAGCTTCTCCCGCTGCATTCGCACTCACCAAGTTGATCTGCCCCTGTGGAACATGGATCCCGGCTCCATCATCAATCGTAACCTCGCCTCCAACCAGTGAGAAAGTCGCTCCCTCCATTAATTCCAGCTGACTCCCCGCCACTTCAATGTCACCACGAGGCACTCCGAAAAAACCAAAGGCCGCAGGGGCCGCCGTACTGAGTATCTCCCCCTGCAGCGGTTCGCTGAAAAACAAATCAGAATCACCCAGACGCAGATAATCGGCGGTCGAGGTGTGAAAAGCCCCGGAAATTGACAAGCTCGCATTCGGCCCAAACAGCACACCGGATGAGTTGATCAAATAGAAATCCGCACCGGCAATCTCCGACTTGAGCAATCCGTTGATAGTCGATGCGTTTCCACCGGTGACACGGCTGATGACATTGGCAATGTCACTGGCGCCTGTAAACGTAGCACTTTCTCCTGTATGGATGTTAAAGTCACTAAAGCTGTGAAATAGATTACTTCCGGAGCGGCGCCCGAGAACCTCATCGATCCTGTAATCCGGACCTTGTAGTGACTGCGCCGAGCCCATACTGCCATCCGTCTGAATCTGAGACTGGAGAAGGGTTACCGGCAAACAGAGCAAAGGAATCACGCTCTTGTATTTGAAAAGTGTTAGCAGAAATTCAAAAATACAACTTAAGCTTCTGGTAATCATAAATTTGCTATTAAATATCTGTGGGGTAATTTCTCTAAACTCCTGAAAATTCAGCTAGCTTAGCTGCTTTTCTATCAAATGTAACCGTTGTTTCGCAGCCTTGTTTTCTTGAAATAGCTCCTATCAGAGCATACGCAAAATCAACAGACTGATTGGTAAATAGCTCATAAGCATAGGACACCTCATCAGGATACTCAAAACGTATTTCCTTGGCGTTGAGCAATACTGCCAAAACACCATATAATTTTTCTTTTGTCTCAGCCATTTCTTCAATAGTTGAAGCTTTGGGTGAATTCGTTGCAAATGAACCAAAGCCATCCATAATCGGACCTGTCCTAGAGACAACAAAGCTCTCAGGGCCAGCGAAAAGCAGCACATGGCTACCAAGCCTTGTATCAAGTTTTTTCCTCATTTTTGAAGGGATTGTAATTTGCCCTTTTTCATTTACGGTTGCGTTTTCTATTTCTTTATCTTTTGAAATATACAACATTCTGATGTAAATCACCCAGCCCTGTCAATCTGGAGGAATTATTATAGCTAAGACTTTAAATATCTAGACACATGCATCTGGATTGCTATCAACTATCTGTATGCGATGTTCAATTGATTTACGAAAACGTGTCTTGGAGTTTGTAAAGAGTGGTAGGTAGCAAGTCTGAGGCAGCACGCAGGTTTCAAGTCTCACGAGTCAGTGTTTATTGTTTGGTTAAACAGTAAGGAAGCTCTCACTTATAAGGTTCCGGGCCCCAGGCAACCTCGCAAGCTGAACCTGGAAGCCCTAGCTAATGCATGTTCAAGAGCATCCCGATCAGACACAGGCAGAGCGGGCCTCTCATTTCAATTTATCACGCTACTGCATCTGGAAAAATCTTCGTCGACTCAGGATTAGCCGTAAAAA
>CAWUII010000034.1:0-28141 GCA_963922575.1 uncultured Opitutia bacterium | reverse complement strand
AACCACATATAACAACATAAGAGCATCGCGTGTCTCACTTTTTCAGGCCACTTCATCTGAATAAGTTGGAGGCTGAAGCTCCGGAAGGTGGGCAGAGTCCAAAGGCAATGGCTGCTGAGTTGGCGGATCTGCGTAAGCAGTTAGCCAAGCAGAAGCGTATGACTGAGATTCTAAAAAAACTGTCGGCTACTTCAGCGAGGACACATAATGCAGTATCAATTCATCGAAAACCATCAGTCGGAGTACCGAGTTAACGAGATGTGTGAGTGCTTCGAACTCAGTCGCAGTGGCTACTACTCGTGGAGTGGTCGCGAGCCCAGCGCTCGTGCCCTGGAGGACGAGAGCTACAAAAAACGTATCAGCGAACTCTACCGTCAGGTCAAAGGTCGCTATGGGCATCGTCCGATCCACAGTCATCTTCAGGATGAGCAACTAGGCTGTGGGCGTGATCGCACGCTGCGCCTGATGCAGGAACTCGGTATAGCCGGAGTTCAGAAGTCAGGCTTTAAGCCATCAGGCACAGATAGTAACCATAGCTTCGGTTACAGCGCGAACCTACTCAAAGAGCTGGGCAAACCAGAGCGTCCTGATCAAGTGTAATCGCCGACTTAAAAGTGATCCAATAATGGCGAAACAAAACTGACCCACCCCATGTGGACGGGTGTCCCTCTCCGGCGGGAAGCGGAGGCCGTAGGCTGGAGCGTCAGTGCCCGCAACAACTCGAAGCTGGTTTGCCAAGCACTGCAAGCTGCTGTGCTTACTCGTGGCGGCGAGATTCCTAAAGGACTGATCCATCATAGTGATCGTGGCAGCACCTATGCTAGCTACGATTATACAGATATGCTAAGTCGCTTAGGAATTAAGCAAAGCATGAGCGCTAAGGGTAACTGCTATGACAATGCAGCGCAGGAATCCTTTTATGGCAGATACAAGACATCCTCGGTTAGAGGGCACATCTTTGCCTCGGAAAAAGAGGCCCGAAGTAATGCCTTCGAGTATATCGAAGTCTTCTATAACCGATTTAGGAAACACTCATCACTAGGCTACCAAAGCCCTCTTCAGTTCGAAGAAAAATTTTGCCCCCATGGGGGCAAGCAGCAGGCAAGCTTACAAGCTTGCCTATTACATAACTAAACACATAAACAAATTATCGAGAATCCCATGTCCAAAAAACTCAGGGCACATCAATGCGGTATTTGAAATGATCTATCCTTCCGACTAGATTCCAAAATGAAAAAAGTATTAATGGTTCCAGATTACAGAAAAGGAAATCCTTATCAATCCCTTCTAGAAGATGCACTAAAAGCTAAAGGCATTGGTGTTTTGTTTTCAAACTATCCAAACAGTTCTTTCCCCTTACTAGATCTAATAAAACAATTTCCTGATATTGACGTGCTCCACGTGCATTGGATAAGTGTACTAATTGAAAGGTCCCAGTGGTCGAAGAAAAGATGGATTTTTTACTTACGCTGCTTGTGCTTAGTTTTGGAATGTTCTTTGATTCGTTTAAAGGGTAAGAAAATTGTGTGGACTATTCATAATAAAAAGTCTCATGAACAGTTTGAAGCAAAAAAAGAGTTGTTATTTCGTAAATTGTTTTTCCGTCTTGTTAATAAAGTTATTCTACACAGCAAAGAAGCTATGCTTACTGTCAGTAAGCTGTATGGCTTTGACATTAGTGCAAAAACAAATATTATTTTACATGGTAATTATCAAAATGTTTATCCCAAAGCGACTGGGACAAAACTGCAACTCAAGGCTAAGTACGGGATTACTGGCAACCACATTGTTATTGCCTATTTGGGCTACATAAAACCATATAAAGGAATTGAACTCTTAATTAAAAGTTTCGAAGAATGTGACTCAAGCGATAAAATTTTATTTCTTGCTGGCAGTATTAGTTGTAATGATTACAAAAATAAAATTATCCGTCAAATTGGTGATAACCATAAAATTGTTCATGAATTTAAGTTTCTATCTAATCAAGAAATGATAAATGTCTTAGAATTTGTTGATTTTGTCTGCTTGCCTTTTAGTGATACTCTAACATCAGGTTCAACAATACTAGCAATGACACAAGGAAAGCCTTTAATTTTGCCTGAGGTCGCTAAAGTGTTTGGTTGTGTACCCAATGATGGTGTAAAATACTTTTCTTGTCGTAAAGAGCTAGTAGACATCATCAATAACCTAACCTTGGAAGATGCAGATCGAATGGGTAAGATAAATAATGATAAGGCTATTACTATGAACTGGAAACATGTCGCAAATATGACGACAACAGTCTACGAATAAACACAAATGCACGCTTTCGGTAAAGCTTTGATTTACTCTTTTGCAACCCATTATTCTACGATATTGGTTCAAATCTTACGGACGACTGTTTTGGCTCGTTTGATTGCCCCTGAGGAATTTGGCACTTTTGCCTTGGCTTACATAGCCATATTGACTGCGATGATTTTCAAAGAATTTGGAGTTCATAGTTATATCATCAAAGAGAACACGTTGAATCAAAACAAAATTAGAAGTGCTTATGGATTGTTAATTTCTATTGCATCGCTCACTACTTTGGTAGTATTCTTCAGTGCGGGTTATATAGCAGAATTTTACCAAAAGCCAGATCTAAGCTCTATAATTCAATTGATGGCGATTAGTATATTTTTATCTCCATTTGGGAGTCTGATTTCTTCGTTACTCAGTAAGGCAATGGACTTTAGGGCTAATATGATCGCCAATTTGTACAGTCAGATTGCCAGCACCATGTTAATGATCTGCCTTGCTTGGATGGATTTTGGCGTTTATGCACTTGCTTGGGGTTCAATCTGTCAAACAGTTTTGGAGATTATTATTTTACAGCTTTACAGGCCGGCAAACATGCCATTATTACCTAAATTCAACGGATTTAGTGAAATTTTTGCCTACGCTAAGTTTGCCAGCATCAACTCTTTAGTTAGTCATGCTGGAAATTATGTAGGTGAAATTTTATCAGGCAAGCACTTTTCGTTACATACAGTTGGCATTTTAAATCGAGCCTCTAACACTGCGGCCTTATTTAATGGGTTTTTCTTAAAAGCTTTCACTTCTGCGCTTACTCCATATATTTCTCAAATCAACAATGAAGGACAGCATATGATTAAAACTGTAAAGAAAGTTATCGATATTCAATTATTGATAGCTTGGCCTTTTTTTGCGTACTTATCTTTGTCCTCAGATTATATTGTCTTCTTCATGTTTGGTGAACAATGGCTAGCTGTAGCACCATTACTTACCTATTTTGCTACCTCGAGAATCCTTTATTCTTTTACCCAACTGATTGAACCCATTTTTATAGGTATGGGCAAGGCTAGCATTTGCATGAAACTTGGATTAGTACTAAATTCTTTGAGAATTATCGTAACTGTGATAGCAATCCCTTACGGAATAGAAACTATGGTACTGGCTGTGGTCTTGTCAATGGCGCCGACCCGCTTTCTTATTTTGCTTTATTACATTAACCGTGAACTAGGTATTAAACCTCTTACGTATTTGTCTTGGTCTAGATTACCACTTGTTCAACTTGTCATTTTCAGTATTCCATTAATTCTTTTTAATTATTATTTTGATGATTTTTACCCAGAAGCAATAATAATACTTTTATTCGTTAGCTTTTTTTCAGTGCTAATATATCTATTAATAGTGTACTATAGTCCAAATGGAAAACAGGTTATTAACTTAGTAAGTGAATGTTTAAAAAAATAAGCATGCTTTACTTTTTTTAATTTACTCGTGAAAATTATAGACAGATGAAAAATATATTAGTCAGAATACCGTCTTACTCTCCAGGAAATGTTGGCGATCTTGCATTAGTTAGGACTATGAAAAAATATTACGCGGGTAATTTAATTTTACCAAATAGCGAAAAAGATCTGTACTCAGTAAACTTGAATAAAATCGATTTTTTAGTTTATTTTGGTAACGATTGTTTAGCGTATTATTCTATAAGTACAAAAATCATAGAGAAATTTCTGAGTGAAAACAAAATGGTACATGTTGTAAATACAAGCTGGGGTAAAGATCCAAAAAAGGAAAATCTAAATTTTTTAAAAACAGTTTCAAATAATAAATATTTTCAAATATACATGAGAGATGAATATTCTCATGAATTAATAAAAAAAGATTTATCGTTTTACAATGATCCTATTTTGACCGCAGATCTAGCTTTTTTATGTCCCAAAAACGATGAATCTAAAATAGACGAATTGGAAAATTGGGTAAATGCAGATAAAAAACCAATAATTGGTATAAATATCCACGAGGATTTCAAAGAATTTAACAAATTAATTGAGCAAAGCATCAGAAAATTTATAAAGAAGAAAAAGAAAACATATAGATTCTTATTTATACCGCATGATTCGAGAAAAAACGAATATGATTTCTTGAAAAAACTTTCTTCATCATGCGGTGATATAGAAAGTTATGTGTGCACATACTTAGAGCCTGAATATGAAAAAAATATTACAGAAAAATTGTTTTTGGTAATTACAGGAAGAATGCACCTATCAATACTTACAATACCTAATGAAATTCCTGCAATAGTAGTAGCATATAATGGAGCAAAAGCGAAAGGTAGTTTGAAGCACTGGAATTTGAATGATCTTGTCATCGAAACCCAAAATGTTAAGAATCTCAACGAGGTTTTCGATAAAGTTTGTTCTAACTATCAAAACTATATTGAAAGAATCAAAAACTCGAAATATTGTGTTGAAAGACGTGTTTTAAATCAAATTTTATGATTTGAGGAAAAGTAAACCACCATGAAATTATTTACTCACATTTTAGAGTTCAAAAGTCACAAAAGCGGCTTATTTTTAACTGAGTTATTGATTCACAAGGCGTTTTCTGCTAGTTATTTATAAATTCAAAACAATAAACAATGCAGAATAACGTCTCATGAAAAGTAATAAAATCAAATTTTTGCCTATTTCCGACCAACTTTCAAGCGAAAACACCTTTATCGACAATGGAATTGCCGATGCATTCAAATTGATGCCTTTGGTTTCCTTGTTGAACATTTGCAAACGTTCAGGAATCAAAGTCCAGCCTATACTCTTCGCCTTGCGGCTTTGGCCGATGCCTAGAGCCAAAAGTATTCATGCTTTTTGCGGCAAGTGTATTAAAAATTATCTGAAAGGTTCCATTGATACTCTTTACGCTTTTATGCGCAGGTGTGACTTGAACTGGCAAGCCATGAGTTCAAGAGTTGCCTTGTTTGTCTTCAACAAGCACTTTGCCGGCCAGTGCGAAAAAGCCGCTTTTGTTGTCGATGATACACTCAGGAGACGCCGTGGCAAGAAGGTGCAGGGAGCCTGCTATCATTTTGACCACAATGAACAACGTAGCGTGTTTTCACAGCAGTTTGTGAAGTTGGGCCTGAGCGCTCCGGTTGGCTTTTTGCCACTCCTGCAGCATTTGTATATCAGCAGCTCGAAGCCTGTGCTTATGGGTCAAGAGCAGAAAATCGATAAAAGGCTTAGCTACTTCAAGCACTTTTCAAGAGCGAACAAACAAAGCAAGCATGACTTGATGGCATGGATGCTGCGCAGGGCAGTCAAATTGGGATTTAAGGCGAAGTACTTGCTGGCGGATTCCTGGTATGACAACAAAAAGAATATCGCCCTTGCTTTGGAGCTAAACCTTACCGGGATTTTTCACCTTAAAGGCGATTCAACCAAATACCGCTTTCAAGGCAGAGAATACACGCTCAAAGAACTTTACCTGCTGGTCAGCCGTAAAATGAAACGATCTGGAAAAGCTCGCTATCGTACTTATGCTTTAAAGGTTGAATTATCCTTGCCCGGAAAAGATAAGCAGAACTCCTTGACTACCTTAAAGCTGGTATTCTCTTCGGATGTAAGCAATCATCACGAAAACTGGGTCGTCTTTGTTTGCACCGATATACAAATGAGCGCCGAAGACATTTTACTGACCTATAGCAAACGCTGGGCAGTCGAGGTCTACTTCAAGGAACTGAAACAGAGTCTTGGATTTCTTAAAGAGCAGAGTGGTGATTTTGCCGTGTGCTATGCTTCTATGCATCTGAGTGCGCTACGCTACATGCTCTTATCCAATCTGATGCTTGAAAAAGGAACCCTCAAATTCAGGCAACTGCTTAACAAAGCCAACGGGCAAATCGATTTACTCAGTTTTGCAGGAATGTTGTGGGAAGTCTTTGAGGGCTTGTTATCTCAAACATTTAATGTCCTGCAAATCCCTTCGCTCAAGGAAGTTCTCGAAGCGATGCAGGGGCAATTCGAAGAATTACTTAATCAAGCATTACAAATGGACGCTTCCGCTCAGCAAGCCCTGCACAAGGCAGAAATTAAAAGATTTTTGTGATTTTTGTGACTTTTGAACTCCAAAATGTGAGTATTTAGATGAACAAAACTTTCCATTCAAAATACGAGACAAAATGTGTAACTCATTATATAAGATAGTTTAATGAAAAGAGATATTGATAGAGTCATAAACAATGATTATTGTGTAGGTTGTGGTGCTTGCCAAGCTAAAAAGCATGTGCCCGCAATTGAAAACAGTTTTGGAATGTATATTCCTGATATTAACAACATTGATGAATTAGACGGCAAGGTGTGTCCTTTTTCCGGGGAATCACCAAATGAACTACAGCTTGCAACTGAAATTTATTCCAACCTAAAAGTTAATAATTATTCAAATTTTATAGGTCATTACAGTGATTTGTTTGCAGGTTTTGTAAAATCAGGAAATTTTAGACATAATGGTACTTCTGGCGGTATGACAAAGTGGCTACTATCTAAAATTCTTGAAACTGGACAAGTAGATGGAATTATTCACGTAGTAAGGGAAAAAAATCCAAATTGTTTGTTTAAATACGATATCAGCTACAATATTCAGGAGATTCAAGCAGCAAGCCAGAGTGCATACTACACTGTCAATTTTTCTGAGGTACTAAATAAAGTTATTAATGATGACTCAAAAAAAACATATGCATTTGTTGGTATACCATGTTATTGTAAAGCAATTAGAGCGATGAGTAAGCAGTATCCTACTTTGAAAAATAAGATAAAGTTTGTTTTTGGAATTCTTTGTGGGCACATGAAAACAAAAAACTATGCAAAACTAATGGCATGGGAAGCAAAACTTGATCCAAATAAATTAGAATACGTAAACTTTAGAAAAAAAAGTGAAAAAGGAAAATCTTCAGAATATTTATTTCACGGTATTGATCATAAATCTGAATCAATCGTAAACAGGAATGACCTTCTCGGCGGCAATTACAATATTCCGCATTTAAAATACAAATCATGCGATTTTTGCGAAGATGTATTTGCGTATTGTGCTGACATTGTTTTCGGAGATGCATGGTTACCCAAGTACATCGATGACCCGAAAGGAACAAATATAGTAATTGTTCGGAATCCCATTGTGGGCAAAATTCTTGATAACTTTAAATACGAATTACATTTAGAAAGACTAACAGAAGATGAAATTATACGCTCTCAATCAAGTTCTTTTAGTCATCGAATAGAAGAAATTGGATACAGAATTTATTTAAATAGGAAAAATAACTTATGGACTCCTCCAAAAATGTCAGAAATTAAAAAAAATCTTGACACACCCAAAAGAGAAAAAATTCAAAAATTAAGAACACAAATAAGAGAGAAAAGTCACCATTTGTTCAAAGAAGCTATTGACAGAGGCGATATCAACTATTATGTAAAAAATATCATCATCCCTATTAGATCTTTAAATGCTTTGTATAGTTCAACTCGGAATGACAATAGATTGGTAAGATTTCTAAAGAAAGCTTTGGGCCTCTTCTCGAATTTTGACCTTTGGAGATGAGTTAACCTAATGTGCAATATGCTAGCTTAAAAACTCACTGAGCGAGGTAAAAAATAGCGACTCTTGTGTTTAATTTTCTTTATACTACCAAAGTGAGTGTCTATTCTTAGACTTTTTTAATTAAACTTATGAAAAATGATTTAAAGTTATCTGTATTTATAGCAACTTATAATAGAGATAAAATTATCAAAGAAACTTTGACTGAATTTTCGAATATTAATGTTGATAACATTAACTGGGAATTGATTATAATCGATAATAATAGTACTGATAACACTAAAGAAGTAGTTTCAAGTTTCGAAAATAAACTTCCTATAATTTATTTATTTGAAAAAAAACAAGGTAAAAATTGTGCTTTAAACACAGCTATTGAAATTGCGAAAGGAGAACTGTTTGTTTTCACAGATGATGATGTTTCACCAGATAAAAATTGGCTTAAAGAAATTTTAAGTTGTTCAGAAAGATGGAATAAAACAAATATATTCGGAGGTAAAGTAGAACCTAAGTTTCCTTCTGACAATATAAGTAAATTCATTATCCAAGGAAACTTCTCTAGTTACGTTTTTGCAATATTTTCACCATATGACAAAGAAATGGAGTTCAATAAAGGGCTTAGTCCGGTGGGACCCAATTGCTGGTTTAGGAGGTCAATATTTGATGGTGGCCTAAGATACAATTCCGATATAGGACCAAAGGGAAACGGAAGAATTAGTGGCAGTGAATTAAGCCTTTTTGAAACACTAATAAAACAAGGTGAAAAAATTGTATATTCGCCAAACGCTATTGTTCAACATCGCATTCAATTACACCAAACAAAAGTTGCATACCTTTTAAAACGAGCATATGCTTCGGGAAGAGGTTGGGTTAGAATAAAAAAGCCAATTCCATACGGTGTTTTAATTTGTGGTATTCCTCGTTATTATTTTAAAGAAATTTTAGAAAAATCAGCGTCTTTTTTAATCAGAATTTTAATACGAAAAAATTATTTTGAGCCTTTGATGGAAATCTCTATGATTTGTGGTGCAATGAAGGAATATCATGATTCATATAAAATGCAAGGGACAATAGAAAAAGCTTTTCACTAGTTCTTCAGACCAAGGTAATTTATGCTTTTTTGCTTCCTTTGACATTAAGTAAAATTGCTTCCCTAATTTTTTTCCATACTTAAACGGATAAGATACTAATGGATAAAAACCAACTGGTTCGATTTTTTTCATAATATCTTCTTTAAGAATAGAGTTAAATTCTTCTTTAGCTAAAAGTTTTTTTTGAATTTTTTTAGCAATATTACTTTTATCAATGACTTTTTCACTGGATTTTTCATGACGAATACGTATATATAGCGGATCAGAGATATTGAAAGCCAAAGCCGTTGGTAATATACGGCCCCACAATTCATAATCTTGGACGTAACGATATTCTTCATTGTAGCCACCATTCTGAAGTATGAATTTTTTTTCAAAAATCATGGAGCCATGGACAAAAGGATTAAAATGAACAATGGAATTTTTGATCTGTTCGTCCGTAGAAGGATATAACAACACCTCGTTTATTATATTGCGATTGTTGGTAACGTACACTGAAGAACCTAACAACATAACTTCCGGATGTTTTTCAAGAAATCGAAGTTGTGTTTCAAGGCGATGAAACATGGAATAATCGTCTGCATCATGGCGAGCTATGTATCGCCCTTTTGCCATAGAAATCGCCCTATTTAGAGATTTGGTAAGCCCCAAATTTTTTTCTTGCTGATACAATTTTATTCTAGGGTCTTTCAAGCTTTTAATAATTTCAACCGAACGATCCGTACTTCCGTCATCTATGACAATTAACTCAAAATCCTTAAATGATTGTACAAGCAAACTTATCAGAGAAGAAGCTATGAATTTTTCTCCATTATGAACGGCAGTAACAACAGATATGATAGGCTGATTCATATTATACTTTAAAGGCTGTTTAAGGTTTGTTTGTATATTTCCAAAGTTCTTTTTGCTGCTTTTTTCCAAGAAAATTTGGCTATATGTTTGTCTTGAATTGAAAAATCGAAGCTAGGCATTTCCTTAATACCTTTAAGGATACCTAAACTAAAAGAATCTACAGAATCATTGCAAAACAAAGCAAAATCACCAGCAATTTCGCGGGAGGTTGGAATATCGTTTGATATGACTCGAGTTCGACAGGCCATAGCTTCGAGAATAGGAAAACCAAATCCTTCGAATCGAGAAGGAAATAAGAATAAATCAGCTAAATTATACAATACGTTGAGTTGACTGTCTTCTAAAAAACCCAAAGCGTTAATTCTATTTTCTAATTTACATTCTTTCGCTTTTTGGAGGTAATATTTTTTGAGTTCATCATTTAGGCTAGTTATAATCAAATCATGTTCAATTTCTGCAGACACTTTGCAGAATGCATCAAATCCCATTTCTGTTCGCTTAAACGATTCACCAGCACCCATTAGCATTATGTACTTTCGGTTCGTATTTAAAAAATTCAACTTTTCCTGAATCGCATTCTTATCAATAGTACGAAATTTAGAAGTGTCTAATCCATTGTAAACAACATGCACTTTATCAGGATTTAGAGACGGAAATTTTTCCAAAAGTTCACTACGTGAATTTTTGGAAACAGTGATTATAGATTTTGCTATTTCAACAGCTTTGCCCAATTGCTTGGCAAAATAAATCCCCCGTTCAGTATTATTACGTGAAGGATCTTTAATCAGGTTCAAGTCATGAACTGTTAATATTATTGGAATAATAGACCAAGGGGGACAAGTATTCGACGGACAATGCAAAATGTCACATTTTTGAAGCGAAGCGTTTAGAGGAAGCATAAGCTTTTCCCATAATCGACATCGATGCCCTTTATCTGTTAGAAGCCGAGTCTTCAAAAACTCATGTTTTAAATTATCGGTCTGCCCAAAAAGAACAAATTCTATTCCTGAATCAATCTCTTGGAGATTCTTCAAAAGATAATCAATATGCCTACCAATTCCACGTTTGTGTGAAATCAACAAGTTACGAGCATCAATTCCAATACGCATAGTAAATTTGCTTTTCAATCCCATCCTATCCCTGGAACTTCCAAAAAATTCCATTTTCCCGGCAGCCCGAGAGCATTTGAAATACTTGCAATACTAACAAGTCGTGCATAAGTTGACCACATATCGCTTTGAATCAATGGATATGGCATCAGTTTCCAGCCACTAAAATACCAAGTAGACAGGTAGTGCCATCTCTCTCTAGCAACATTCAAAGCATTTAACAGGTGCACCCTCAGGGAAAAGGGATCTGTCAGTGTTGAGGTATATTTCCTACATGAAAAGGGATTTAACCTATAGGAAAAGCCACCATCTCTATTTTGACAGCACTTCAATGATCTTAACGCATTTTCCAGAATTTTTTTTATGGAATCATGACGGTAGTCAATCATTTTGTATAGTTTACACAATATGTCTATTGCATCTAAGTCCTCACAAGCACCTCCTCCTCCTTTTTTGACAAATAAATGATCAAAAGATAAAAGAGACAGTGTGCTATCTATAATTTTTTCAATATGCTGTATAGAGCGTTTGTGGTAGTAGTAAGGTATCAAATAGTGAAAAGCGCCAGCAACACCCTCTAGAATATTTGTTTCGTCTGTACCCCATAATCCGGTTCGAGGATTCTGCTTCTTATCAAGAAAGTTAAAAAAAGAGTCCATTAGTTCTTCTAAGTTTTTGCAGTTTTTATCTTGAGCTAATAGACATGCAATGAACATTACATTATTGCTTTCAAGCCAAGGCTTTGACCAATCCATCTTTTCTAGCCAATTGATAATATATTCTACATCATGATATGGCTCAAGAAAAGCTAAGTGCGTCTTAGGCTTTAGCTTAACAGATGAAAGAGCTAGAAGTGAAAAATAAGTGAATTGTAAAGTAAGATAAGAAATGTCGTGATTAGAAATTAGATCTTTGTTGTCGAAACAAGGATCCATAAAAGTTCCGTCTTCCTTCTGGCAGCTTAATATATAATTACTATATTTACTAGTATCAATTGTGTTATCTTCAAAATTACTTATCAAGGAAATTGACAACAAACCAAAACAAGTGCTTAGAAGGTAAGCTTCAGAATTCTTACTATATTTGACTACCTGTAAATTTTCTTTTGATTGAGTATGGTTACTTATATAGTTTAAACTGCCACTACAAAGTAACTCTAGACTTTTATTATTGAAGAAGTTTTTCATTTTTATAAATTCATTTGCTTTAATGATTTTAAAAATTGTTTTATATTTGTGTTATTTACAAGTAATTTAAAAAATTAAAATAAGACATAAGCCATTTGCTATATTTAATTCTGGTCATATTACAGAATATAAAGATAAAACATCACAATCATAAATAAAAATTTAAAATGAAAAATAAAAATTTCTTTTTCTTAAATATATTTTTTTACCTGAATAGCACATTACTTGGAAATCTCATTAGTATTTCTCAAATTGAGTACGAAGGGGCATTTCGCTTACCAGCTTCAACATTTGGAGCGTCTAATCTTAACTATGCCTCTGGAATAATAGAGTATAATAGAAATAATCACACATTATTCATAGTTGGTAACACACATGAATTCGCTATAGCAGAATTTAGAATACCAGAGTTAGTTAAAAGCTTTACGATTTCAGAGTTAAATATTGCAGATCCACCTATACAAAAATTTACTACCGTAATCGATCGATTAGAAGAAAATGTTGAATTACTAGATAGCATCTCCGGTCTCGAGTTGGTAAATTCAGAACTTTTAGTCAATCTTATAAAATATTATGATGCAGATTTACAAAACACTCAGTCTTTGATAGTCATTCGTGATTCTAACAATTTGTCTAATTCACAAATTGAAGGACCTTTTACTGTTTCTGAAAAAGCTGGTCATGCTGCCGGATGGATATCCCCCATACCCAATTTATGGCAGTCTAATTTAGGCGGAACTCATCTCATGGGTCATTCAAGTGGTATTCCAATAATAAGTCGACTAAGTGTAGGGCCTTCAGCATTTTCTTTTAATCCTTCAGACATTGTTGGTAATGGTTTCATTTCCGAACCTATCTTCATACAAAAGCTTCTTGATTTTCCACTTTCTAATGGTCTTAGTAATGATTTGAAAAATCATTCACTGAACAATGACTTGTGGACTCATTTAAGTCGGGCTTCTTTTGGTTTTATCCCCACAGGTACATCTACATATGTAACCATTGGCAGCTCAAACGGACACGTAAGTGGTATATACTATAAAACTGAAAGGCCAGAAACCAACTGTCCAGGCTACTGTACGAATGATCCAAATGAAGATAGAACGCCATATTATTGGTTGTGGGACGTTAACGATTTAGTAGCTGTCAGAAATGGAGAATTAGCTCCTTACAATGTTCGCCCATATGATTACGGAGTTTTTAATGTGCCTTTTCCAACCGAAAGCGTAAGTGGTGGGAGTTATGATCCTGAAAGTGGTTTGCTTTATTTGACACTTCGGCGGGCAGATAATGAGCAGGGCAATTTTAAAAATCCGCCAATCATTGCTGTTTACAAGATATTTAATAATGAATCTCCACCGGACAATGTTATTACAGTTTCAACAGAATCTGAATTACAAACAGCTATAACCTCACTAGTCCCAGGCGTGACAATTGAAATAGCACCGGGCACTTACAATTTAAGTAATACTCTTTATATTCATGCAGATGATGTGACAATACGTGGAGCAACCGAGAATTCTAATGATGTCGTGCTTGTTGGAAATGGTATGGACAATTCTAATTATGGCTCCGTGCCGCATGGCATTTGGACGGATGCTTACAATTTGCAAATCTCCAATTTAACAATTGGAGATGTTTGGTTTCATCCGATTTCTTTGGATGGTAATGCTAACTCACCTCAGATCCAAAATGTAAGGCTATTTGATGCAGGAGAGCAGTTTATCAAAAGCAACAGCGGTGGAGGTGTTGGTTTAGGGTGCGATAACGGCATCGTTGAAAACTGTCTCTTTGAGTACACAAATCAACCTCCGTCAGTAGATCATGGAGGAGGCATTGGATACTTTAATGGCGTGGACATACATGGTGGAAACAACTGGATTATTCGCAACAATCGTTTTGTGAATTTACACAATCCTGATGGAACAGATCATCCTTATGCACCAGCTATATTGATGTGGAATGGTTCTGAAAATACTTTGGTGGGAGGTAATACATTTATCAATTGTGACCGTTCCATTGCTCTGGGACTGATTGAACGAACGCCTTTTGATCACGAAGGAGGAATCATTCGTAATAATATCATTTATATGGATTCAGGACTCTTCAGTTCTTCACGCTCTGCCGGAGCAGACGGAGCTATACTAGTCTGGGATTCGGCTCATACAAAAGTTCTGCACAATACTGTAATCGTCAACGGCAATCATCCAAATGCACTACAATTCAGATTCAACACAACAGGCAGTGAGGCAAAAAACAATTTGATGGATGCCACCATCAGAGATCGTGAAAACGATGAAACATACTTCGAAAGCGGTAACACAACTAATGCGTCTTTGTCATTATTTGTAAATCCATCCCAATATGATTTACTTCTGAAAAGCAATGCAACTTTAGCTCAAGAGCCTTTGCTAAGTGATTGCACTCAAGACATTCAAGGAGAATTACGCCAAGGATTGGTTGATGTAGGCGCGGATGAATTAATCAATGAGAATGATGTTGTTGCAGATTCCGATTCCGATGGCATTACAGATTTACACGAAATACTGATGGGAACAGATCCGAATGATAGCAATTCAGCCAATCCACCCGTCACTCAGTTTATTGATGGTACTTATACCTTTAGTTTTCAACGAACCCTAGCCATCTTATCGAATCCAATGTCGCTTGAAATTAGTTATAATCTTGAAAATTGGTCTAAAGCAACAGAACTAAATGGGAGTTATGATATTTCGAAAAATGATAATAATACTGAAAATATTAAATTTTCCTATGATGGACCCAACCCGGTCTTTTTCCGTTTAAAAATAGACAAATAGCTTCGGTCATAAGGTAGCTTTGGGCGCACGTACAATATCCTTAAATAACTCTGAATACTCATCTGCCATTCTTTTAGCAGAGTAATGTTGATTCACATATTGTCTGGCATCTTCTGCAAGCGTTTTGGCTTTTTGCTGATCAAACAACAATGTTTCCCAATACTGTCCGAGTAATTCTTTTTCACCCAACGGTGCTAGTAAACCAGTTTCTTCGTGTTTAATCAACTGGTCGATACCTGCAATATCATATGCAGCGACAGGTATTCCCATTGCTGTGGCCTCCATTAAACATCGGGGAATTCCCTCTAACGTCGAAGTCATTGCAAAAAGATCAAACTGATGAAGTAATTCAAGACGATCATCTCGAAACCCTAAAAAATGAATTACATCTTTGCTGGGTAATCCTGCAGTATATTGCTCTAGTTCTTGTCTTTGATCACCATCTCCCAGTAAACTCAATTTTAAATTGCCATGCTTCTGTTGCAAACGATCGAAAATATCCAATAGATCAAAGATGTTTTTCCGACTGATCATCTGGCCCACAAAACCTACATGTTTAACAACAGGATCTTTATTTATCGGCTTGACTCGCTGAGTTTCGACTTCAGATAGATCGACTCCATTCTGAATATATTCCAGTTTTGGTGCTTTTATTCTGTATTTCGCAACGTCCTGGCACAATTGAGGTGATAGCGGAACCACTTTATCAGCAAAATGCATAGCCTGACAGCCCATCCAGATGAATGTACGAAGTTTCAAGTCGCTTGCATTTTCAAACCCGTGAGGGGTAACCACTACTTTTACACCTGCTCTACGGGCAGCTAAGACTCCAATTATATCCGACTTGTACCCATGAGTGTGAATAACGTGAATACTGCGTTTTTTGATTAGTTCAACAAGCCGACTCACTATTTTCCAGTCAAAGGAATGAGACATGGGCAACTCAAACGCTTCACCGCATTGCTCTCGATACATCTTAACCAATTCCAAATCTTTAGAATTCTTCTCTAAAGTCACAGCCAAATCACAAACAAACTGTTCTGAATCTAAATGCTTGGACAATGCCAGGATCCAACGCTCCGCTCCATAAAAGCCAGTTGAGCAGATGAACTGCAGTATGTTTAATTTTTTGTATGCCATCGTTTTAACTACTCTTTTTTGCGATCAATAATTTTGCTACCCCTGACAGTGTACCATATGCTCGAGCTAAAAAGTATATCATATAAAATTTGATAATAGCCGCAATAGATAACTTTTTTTCAGATAACCGAAATAACCTTTTACCGTAGACAAAAACCGGCAACAAGGCAGCCAATAAAAAAACAAATCCGTAGATAAGTTGTCCACAAAACATGCAGATCACAGCACAGAGCAAACAAAAGACCATTGCTGGAGGCACCAAAAAGCTTGGTATTTCCCGTAACGGGATACGACGACCCTTGATTGACTGTAAGTTGGACTGTGCCCGCCAAATTTCTTTTCTGAACATTTGGCCGAATTTCTTATCTTCCCCTAAGTGTACATAATTTGCCTGAGAGCTATAATAAAGCTCGCCCAGTTCATGAACCTTGTCGGTAAAGTAATAATCTTCGCAAGTTACCAAATGTTCCGGAAATCCATCAACCCGGAGAAAGGTATCTTTGGCTAAAAACAAATTACGCCCTGGCAAAAAATTTACGTTACAATCCAGTTGCGCATTACTCAATACAGTTCGTATTTGTTCCAAAATCGGAGCATTCTCACTATTAACTTGCATTCCACTCACCAACTTACGCTGTGATTTTTCTTTTAACAAATTCGTCATGACTTTGAGCCAATTTTTGGATAACTCCACATCAGCATCCAGAAATACAAAATAATCACCTTGAGCCTGTTGTGCTCCAATGTTCCGTAAGGCAGATATTGTTAACTCCGGATCAGCGTGTATCACTTTTAAACTTACTGTTTTACCTACTATTTCTGGAGCTATAGCTAGTTGTTCATTTTGCGTAACTACGATTACTTCAATTTCCGTTGGATTTGTGTCTTGGCGAAAAATAGACTCAACTGTCTGAAGCAACATTCCTTCTCTGCCTTTATGGGGGATTATGAAAGATACAGACTTACTCATAATACATTCATTGAACAGATAATGCAAAAACTACAACCGAAAACTAAGGAATCGCAATTTTCTCTCACAAAGTCACGAAGACACAAAGGTTTCTCTTTTTTTCAATTATCATATCATTCAACTTCATCTTCGCGACTTTGTGACTTCGTGAGAGTTTCATTGTGTTGTTGCTGGCTTAAGTAAACATTTTGCATGGACGACCATTGATAGTCTTTTAGCAACTTAACAAGCTTTCCTTCCATTCTCGACAAATTAAGGTAGTGCCTCAATTTTGACTTAAATGGTGCACCTTTTATCTTAGGTTGTTCAGGATCGATTTCCCAAGGGTGAAAGTAAAAATTGTAGGGTTGTTTTTCTTCAAGCAAGTAACATTGAATACGTCTATTGGAAAGCATGTAGGGATAAAGCCTAAAATAGCCACCGCCACCAATACCTGTGTTCTTTCCTCTTCTTCTTAGCGTTGGAATTGGTATTTCCAGAATACCCTCAGGGCGCTCATAACAGAACCTTGGCCAATCAGGCACTCCGTACAAATCATGCTTTATCGGATAAGTACTTGAACTATATTTAAATCCCAGCTCAACCAACACCTCAAAGGCCCATTTATTGCTATCGTTGATCGAGAAGCTGGGAGCACGATAGCCAACGACTGACGTACCGGAACTATCCTCCAAAACTTTTTTACTCTTCTCAACATCATTAAAAAATTGTTTGCGCGTCATGTTGACAACACGTTGATGCGCAAAACCGTGACTGGCGATTTCATGTCCGGACGAAACAATACTTTGAATTAGTTTCGGGCATTTTTCTGCCACCCACCCTAAAACAAAAAAGGTGCTCTTAGCCTTATATTGATCAAACAATTCTAATAAACGATACGTGCTCTTTTCAACACGCAAGGGGTATTTATGCCAGTCTTTCGAGGATATTACATCTTCAAAGGCCGAGACATGAAAATAATCTTCCACATCGACTGTCATGACACATGGAACTAGACTATTTTTCTTTTTCACAATTTAAAGTTGGGCGGATTTATAACTCTTATAGTTTCAGAAAACCGGAAGCTTTACAAATTGTCAAAACGTGACTTGGCAAAAATTGACATATATTTTTACTCAGGAAACCCATAATACGAATAGAACTTCAATTAGTACGAATCAGCCACTCAAAAACCTGCGCTAATGTAGGCTCAGGAACCCAATGAGGCCCGTCAAACTGGATGTATTCCACCCTGTACCCTGCTTTCTTGAGAGCAGGTACCAAACAGTTACGTGAGTGACGATAGGGATACACACGATCTTGAATACCATGAACTACTAATATACTAGGTTTCCCAGTGGGAGGAGATGGTGGTTTGAGGTGCCATGGAGCAGCTGCAATTAGGTGGGTAAATAAATCACCATTTGCTCGCCCGATCGCTAAAGCGTAGGAACCCCCGTCGGACAGCCCACCTAAAGCCAATTTTTTCTTATCAATAGCGACACGATCATACACGTGCTTTAACGCCTTCTCAATAAACACTACATCAGGACCAAAAGTACTATCAATACCATCCCAAGTATTGTGCCGAGAATCAATCGCCAGGAGGACAATGCCAAACTGATCAGCAAGTGGAAACATGTAGGTTGACGTATGAGCATGTCCACCGCCTCCATGCAACCACACCATTAAAGGTGCTGGAACTTTTGGGTCATACCCTTTAGGCACATACAAGAGGCCATCGCGCCATGAGAATTCACGATTAATAAACAATGTCTTTCCAATCCCTAAGGGGTATTTGCCGGGTTCAATACCTTTTGTTGGCGCTGTTACTTGAGCATGAATTCGAGTGATTTGATTCTTCTTCGAATCACAGGCACAAAGAAATCCTAAAGTGAGAGTGAATAGAATAAACCATTTCATTGCGAAACTACTAATTTAAATTTGCTTTCCCTTGATGACGCAAATAAAGGCAATATTTTTAGTTTAAATTAACCTATTTACCAATAATTAGAACTAATTGAGATGGTTTGATCAGGCTTTTTCTAGGTCAGGAAGTATTCTTGTTAGTTTGACCCACAATAACTCTCTCAGTTTGCGAGTGTTGACAGATCTTTGAATTATCTCTGATGCTAGTCCCAGTCCTAGGTAAAGTACAAATATCCACAACCACTGTCTAACAATCTGCTCGGTTTCAAATAAACGATAAAACTTACCAGAGAAATTAAAGATAATGGGAATATGTGCAATAAAAATAATCAGAGTGTTGCGTGCGAAAAATGAGACAATCGAAAGGAGCGGCAGATGTCTCGCTATGGTAAAACAAAGAAGAGTGTTTATGATATATACACTAGAAATTATTACTGACCTTAAAGGCAATACCCAACTGTCTGCTAGAGAGGTGTTGCGAAAAGGAAAAGATTCATCAAACGCAAAGATGCTGGAAATTTTTGGCCAAGAAATGAGGATGCCAACCCAAATAAACGCAAGAACAAAAACTTTTGGGTGGAAGCCAATGTCTTTTTTTTGACTCAAGAAAAAGCCAAGTAAAAATACCGTTATCCAATTTGGAAGTATCATGTAAGCAATGTATTCTTTTCCCAGGCTGATCAGAACGCAACGGGCACAGTTTTCGATGAGAAAGGCTAGAATTAAGTGATGAATGCCAATGGTTCGTCTATGTAAGAAAAAACACCAGAACAAGACAAGGTGCACATAAAGGCCAATGTACCAAGTAGTTGTGTTTGCCGGAAAATGATTAAAGAAGACATTTATGCCACCAACAAAAGGCAAATAATTACTTAGGTTCAGAGATCCTTTACTAAAGAAAAATATAATGCTGAGGATTATTGCCGCGGTAATGCCATAAAAGTAAATCAAAAAAAGTCTCTTGAACACAACCTTGTACCGGAAATTAGAATCATTTGCTAAGCCCCACCCGGTGACGAAGACAAAAAAAGATACACCCAACTGTTTTGTATATAGAGGTTGGGTCACTTGGTTAAATATATGGGTTGGATCCCCAATTACATGTCCTATGACGATGAGCAACATACCAAAAGCCTTCATCCAGTCGATGAAGCTTTGATGGCTTATCGATTTAAATGAGGTGAGGCTTAGTGATTGAGAGCTAGAGTGCTGCTGCGGATTCATGAGATGCTTCGGGTTCATTTTTTGAGTCCAAGTTCTTTACAAAACGTGCAGGGTTGCCAACTACCATGACTTTATCTTTCACTTTGGTTGTGATCACTGCTCCTGCACCAATCATACTTCCCTTGCCTACATCGGCAGCTATAATTGCTCCTTCACCCACCCAGACATTACGCCCAATGGTGATCGTATTCATTTTTTCCAACGAAAAAGATGTCCAATGTTGATTTTCATCAAGTTCATGCTGGGCTGTGCCACTCAATATACTAACACGACTACCAATAAGTGATTGTTCTCCTAGATTCACAGATCCTATTAAAGCATAACGGCCAATAAACACGTAGTCTTCAACGGTACTTTTTCGGTGAGAAAATACAGTCCCGAAACCTATGTGGCAGTGATCTGAGCAGGCAGTAAGCGTTTGGATATAAAAAGCACGTCTTAAAAAAGAACCAGGTAGACCTGGTAGTAACGCCATGAGTTGGCTACAAAGGTTGAACACACATTCTGAATTTTTTGGCAATAACTTCTCCTCGAGTTTACAGACTATGGCAAAAGGCAGTACGATGAATTTGCACAGGAAGTTAAGTGCGATTTTTATACGAAGTCTCATTGGATTTTACTGCTGTTGACCGGTGTCGAGGTCATTGGGATTCTTTTTCCAGTCGCCGCATGCGTTTAAAGCGTTCATTGTAGGTGGTTTCATCAGTTAAATGCACTTTACTTGGTATTTTGTAAGACTGTAAGCGCTCTCGACAATGAGCAAGCATGCGGGCCTTAAAAGTTGAAAGAGGTTCGCTGTGATGTAATTTAAATTTTGCGGCAACAATTTTTCCGGTAATCGGATGATCCTGGCCGAAAACCACAACATCTTCTACATTATCCAAGTCAAGTAGTGCGCTTTCAACTTCTGCCGGGTATACCTTATAACCGCCAACATTGATAATTTCACTGGCACGCCCCAGAATTCGTATCCACTCCCCGTCCTGTTCCACAAGGTCTCCCGTGTCCATAAAGCCCTCATCATCAAATGGGGAGGGGGCATTTAAATAGCCTAGCATGCCCGAATCTGATTTGATCCAAAGCGTGCCGTTAACAATTTTAGTAGTGAATTCTGAGCCTCCGACTTTCATCCACAATGAATCGGAAGAACGTGATTTGGAGCGTAGTATGCCAACTTCTGAAAGACCATAGGTTTGTTGTAATTCAGCATCGGGTAACACAGCCAACAGTTTCTCAAGGGTACTTTTTTGCATCGGCTCAGTACCGTAAGTGATTAACTTGAGAGACGATAAATCATATTTTTCGTAGGCTTTTGACAGGAGCAGGAGATTTAAAAAGGTTGGCGAAGTCGGTAAAAGTTCAGCTTTATGAGTTTCGATGGTTGCACATATCTTATCAGGGGAGCGGCTGTGAGCAGCAATGGTTGTGCCTTTGTTGGCCAAGGAATAGAGCAAAGAGTTTACACCGCCAATATGATCCAGCTGTAGAAAAATTAACATTCTCAACTGTTTACGGGGCTTTTGAAATTTACCCATTAATTTGTCAAGATCTTGCAGAATGGCTTTACTTTTACCAGTTGAGCCTGAAGAAAAAAGTAGTAATCCGGGTTTATTGACTTCCCGGAGTGAATCATAAAGTTCGTGATTAGCGCTGCGACCGGTTACTGTGAGCTCCGGGGTCTCGTTAACCAGCGAAACATCAAACTCGGTTTGTGCTATTTCGCGAAACTCCAAAAAATGTTGACGGGAATCTTCGGAAAGTGGAACAACAATGTTATTGTTTTTTGTCAGCGCAAGAAACAAGGCAATCGCTTTGGGCGAATAGTCTCCGTTAAACGATACTACTGCGCCTTGCGGTATCTCATTTTCTGATAACCAATCGGTAAAATAGTGTATTTGGGTGAGCAGGTCACTGTAAGTGGCCGTTTCACGGTCAGTCACTATGGCTTGATGATTAGGGGCTTCAGCCACTTTCTCTAAGAAATATTCAATCATTAGGAGATTCCACCCAGGTAAATAATTTGTCCGCTAATTAAATCGCTTTCAGGGCGCATAAAAAAGTCAGCTACGTTGATAACGTCTTTGGGAGTGGCCTGTTTTTGTACCGCTTGTCTTTCCAGAAGTTCCTGGATTTTGTTTTTTGGCACGCTTTTAATCAAATTAGTATCAATCGGAGAGGGACCAATCGCATTGCAGGTTATGTTAAAATACCCATATTCCTTGGCAATAATCTGTGTTAACTTTTCCACAGCACTCTTGCTGGCAGCGTAGAGGGATTCGCCCGCCAGTTGCAATGGTACTGCCACAGTTGTCATATTAATGATTCTTGGGTGCTGGGATTTTTTGAGCAATCGCAATGCTTTTTGGCAAAAGAGATAGGTGCCTTGAACATTTACACTAAAGATTTTTTGATAGCTGGTATCTGGCGTCAGTGCAAAAGCATTCATGCTGGCAACGCCGGCGTTGTTAATAAGACCATCCAGATGGCGAATTGTTTTTTGCAACTGGAAGAAAAAATCAGCCACTTCTTTAGCTGAGGTTATGTCGAGCTTATAATGATGGTAATGATCGTGTTCAATGGTACTTGTAGAACGTGCGCAACCAAATACCGTATCACCTTTTTCAAGAAAAAATTCTGCCAATGACTTTCCAAGCCCTCGACTGGTGCCCGTGATGAGAATATTTCTGTTGTTACTCATTAAGCCGATTCTTTAATCAAAAGATCAATGTAGTCTGCCAATGCATCGACTGAACGAAAGGGACTTCTCGATTGGGACATTGCGCGTTCATCACTGAGACTGACCTGAATTTCTCGATCCATCAAAGCTTCTTCTATTTCGATCAGAAAAGCAACTAGACCCATGGAGTCCAAATGCCCATTATCACCATAAAGTAAAGTATTCTCGGTAACAGGAATTTTGGCATCATCTGCACGAGCATAATTAGCCATTTCAATGGCAGCCAAAATAGTTTTAAAAATATCTGATTTGTCCATAATAAGTCTATTTATTTGAAACTTAAGATAAGCATGTTTTTAAAAATTAATTAGAACAATTTAAGTCAACTAAATTCTTGCCCTATGCTGTTTAGCATAATTTAACAGGATAATAATTTGTAACAAGTAATGTCAGATCCTTCGAAGCCAAACATCGAAATACGCCTTAACCGGGAAGTCGAGCGTCCTTACAGAGATCATCCGATTCATATGGGTATCCCGTTTCCCAGGGGGTTGGGGCATGACTTGGACTCCTGGTCATTAATTGATCCTGCCGGTGTCAGCATTAACCGTGATCTGGTCTCTGTATTAAACTGGCCGGATGGAAGCGTCAAATGGGCACACTTACATTTTCTAGCCAATTCGATCCCTGGCGAAACTGGTAATTATTATTTATCTCAAGCCCACAAATCCATGGGTGAAAGTACGGCTGACACATCGAACATATCAGTAAGAAAAAGTAGTGATCAAATCGTTATCACAACAGGCCCTGCTAAGTTTACAGTCGACCTAAAGCATTTTCGCCCGTTTGCACAGGTGAAGTTGGGTGACAATGCCTTGCTATCCGATGATGCTCCCCTCGCTCCGCATCTATTGGTTGATCAGGACGATCGTCAATATTCCTTCAAGATTGATGACTCGAACATAGGTAATCATGGTAAAGTTCATCTTCGCTTAGATTTGACAGGTAGAATGGTAGATGCAGATGGGAAGAACCTTTGTAATGCCATTGCCAGATTATTTTTCTATGCAAGTAGTGCTAACGTTAAACTTGAATTCACACTATGGAACCCCAAGGCAGCAGAGCACCCCAGAGGGATATGGGATTTAGGAGACCCAGGCTCAATAAACTTCAAGTCATTGGAGATTCCACTTGAGCTAAAAAAAGACAGCATTCAAGAAATCGCTTACAAGCTGACACCTGACGATACGGAATTTACTGTAACTGATCCTTGTGAATTAATAATCCACCAAAATTCATCGGGAAAGCCAAATTGGCAAAGCCTCGCTCATGTTGATAAACACAACAAACCGACTCCGAAATTTCGTGGGTTTAAGGCTAAAATCGGAGACAACGAACTGTCGGGAGAACAGGCAAACCCTGCCCTATTCGCAAGATCAGAGTTTGCACGAGTCGGCATTGCCATCGAAGATTTCTGGCAATCGTTCCCCAATAGCATTGAATACCACACCGGTCGTCTTACAACCTGCCCGTTTCCGGGCGTAGATTCCCAGATTTTTGAACTACAGGGCGGAGAAAAGGCGCAGTCAACCATCTGGTTTGCTTTTGAAAATAACGACGCTCCACACAAGACGGAACTTCTGCAAGCTACCGCGCCCATTGTTCCTGCTTTTACACCCGAATGGTATTGCAACAGCGGATGCTTTCCCAATCTGATTCCTGAATCCAACGATGATGAGCCATTCTTTAAGGAAATGACGGATCAGGCATTAACTGGTGACAATAGTTTCGAAAAAAGAATCGAGAAATATGAAGAATATGGTTGGCGCAATTTTGGGGAATTTCCCGGAGATCACGAGCAGTTGCATTACAAAGGAAATCGTGAACTGGTCTCACACTACAATAATCAATACGATTTCATATTGGTTTTGTTCCAATATTTTATACGAAGTGGCAAGCCTGAATGGTTTCGACTAGCTCGCAATATGGCATTGCACGCAATGCATATCGATCTTTACAATACAAAAGAAGATAAACCCGCATACAACGGTGGACCGTTCTGGCACACAGCCCACTACTTACATGCGGGAATGGCAACACATCGCACCTACTCACGTTTGGCTGCGGATGGAGATACGCTGCCGTCAAATTTTGGCGGTGGTCCTGCAAACGAAACCAGCCAGTCTTCAGGGTTTTTACTATACTACTTACTAACTACTGATTACAGCGGTTCTGAAGCAGTTCAACAGCTGTATCAGTGGACGAAAAATCTTCAGGACAGGACCAAAACCATTTTCCGCTTCCTCAGTTCCAACCCGACTGGCAATGCGACCTGCACTCGCCAACTCACCCTGCAGAGTATGGGAAGAGGCGGTGCTTTTTCGATCAATACCTGCCTCGATTCATATCTTCTGACACAAGACGAATCGCATTTAGCCCTGGCTGAGGAATATATACGAACTTGCTGCCATCCCGGTGAGAACCCTGAAAAGCTTGATTTGCTCAATCGGGAAGAGCGTTGGTCGTACACTGTATTTCTGGGCGTGCTGGGAAAATACCTGAATCTGAAATATGAGCTAGGAAAAATGGACGCGATGTTCTACTACGCAAAAGCGGTATTGATCCGGACAGTTGACTGGATGGTTGAAAATGAATTCTCATATCTGGATCGACCCTCCGATCTGGAATTTCCCACATCGACCTGGGCAGCACAGGACCTTCGGAAAACAGTTGCATTCCTATTGGCCGCTAAATACGGAGACGAAGATCGCAGCAAGGCCTACCTTGGTAAAGCAACCGAATTCCTCGAAAATAGCAAAAAACAAATTCAAACCTTTGATGATCCGGATGCGGTTCGTTGCATGGTACTCATCATGAATTGTCTACCTTTTTACAATGGTTTCATGAAGAGAGCGGAAAACCTGCCGATACCCAAGAAAGAAGTCGTTTTCCCCGAACGAATTTCATTTGTTCCGCAAAAAATTCATGCCATTAAGAGGGCTAAATTATTAGCCGTGACTGGAGCGGTAATTTGTGCTTTGGTGCCAATTTTATATCTGATTTTTTCATAGATATTCTCTTTTCCATTTGTATTACGGTTAACAATGAATAAAAATCATTTTTTAGTTACGGGCTGTGCAGGTCTTATCGGCGCAAAAACAGCTGAAATGCTCCTGGAAGCAGGCTATCGCGTTACCGGAATCGACAATCTAAACGATTACTACGATGTCCGTATCAAACACTATCGACTGGAAACCCTGAAAAAGCATCCGGACTTTTCATTTCATTCTACCGACATCGAAAACCTTTCAGACCTAAGTACGCTTTTTGCTTCCCAGTCATTTGATGCGGTGTTCAACCTGGCGGCCCGTGCCGGTGTTCGTTACAGCATGGAAAATCCTTTTGTTTACATGAGCACCAATGCTACCGGCACCCTCAACCTGCTTGAAATGTGCAAGCAGCATGGTGTTGGAAAATTTCTTCTGGCCTCGACTTCTTCACTTTATGCCGGTCAATCGATGCCTTTTAAGGAAGACCTGCCGGTAAATACTCCGATCTCACCCTACGCGGCCTCAAAAAAAGCTGCGGAGGTCATGGCCTACACCTATCATCACCTCTATGGGATTGATGTTTCCGTTGTTCGTTACTTTACCGTTTTTGGTCCGGCCGGACGACCGGATATGAGTGTTTTCCGCTTCGCAAAATGGGTGGATGAAAGCACTCCCATTGAAATGTTTGGGGATGGATCACAAAGCCGTGATTGGACCTATGTGGATGATATTGCCCGCGGCACCATCGCTGCCGGCACTCGAAATCTCGGCTATGAAATCATCAATCTGGGTGGTGGTCGCAACCCGAAAACATTGAGTTACATTTTGGGGCTCATTGAAGAAGGTGTCGGCAAAAAAGCCATCATCGACCATAAACCTTTTCATGTAGCCGACATGAAGGAAACCTGGGCGGATATTTCAAAAGCAAAAAAGCTCTTGGACTGGGAACCACAAATCGGCCCGGAAGAAGGAATCGCCCGCACCGTAGCATGGCACATTGAAAACAAGGAATTCCTGAAGAATATCGAGTTGTAAACTTAAAAAAGGAGTTAGAAATTAGAAGCTAGAATTTAGTAGTTAGCACTGACTAGTAAGGTTCCAGATTTTAATCATGTCGTCTTTTGGCATTGTCCAAAATCAACGCCTTTTAGTGCGGCTTCGCGGGGTCATTTGCATTCTTTAGATCAACAAAACCAGATAAATTATATTATGGAAAAAGAAGCACTAATGGACGAAGTAGCCGCAATAGCCCGGAATGCGGGTGAGGCTATTATGGAAATTTATCAAAAGGATTTTGATGTTGAGTTTAAGGAAGATGAAAGTCCGGTGACAACGGCAGATATCAAGAGCCATGAAGTTATTTGCGCAGGTTTGGAAAAACTGGCCCTTGGTTTGCCGCTTCTCAGTGAAGAAAGTGCAGCCACTCGTTGGGATGAGCGAAAACAGTGGAAACGCTACTGGTTGATTGACCCGCTCGACGGCACAAAAGAGTTCATCAAGAAAAACGGCGAGTTTACCGTAAATATCGCTTTAATTGAGCAGGGCGTTGCGACTTTGGGAGTCGTCTACGCGCCGGCTTTGAATACCACATACATGGCGGCAGAAGGTGTCGGTTCATTTAAAGAGCACGATGGCAAAAAATCCGGACTGACGCTTCAACGCAAACCAGCCAAAGGATTGATCCGGATCGTTGGCAGTCGTTCACACACTTCCCCTGAATTTGAAGACTATATCCAGCGCTTTGAAGCCGTTGAAATCGTCTCCAAGGGAAGCTCTCTGAAATTTTGCCTGGTTGCCGAAGGCGCTGCGGATATTTATCCACGTCTGGGTTTAACTTCGGAGTGGGATACCGCCGCCGGACAAGCAGTCGCTGAAATCGCCGGCGCCCGCGTTACGCAGATCGATGGTTCTCCTTTGCATTATAATACTAAAGAGAAACTTTTAAATCCGTTCTTTATTGTATCCGCTCTACAAGATTAGAAAGATGAGTGTAATATTAGTTTACTTCTGCATTGTTAAACAATGCAAAGTGATCGCTGGAGCGGAGACTGTCTCAAAACTAAACCACTCAAATCTTTAAGCTCTACAGACTTGTTTTGTTAGAGCGCGTGCGTCCTCGCACCGCATCAAACGTTTCATTGCGTATGCCAACACAACGCAGGTGAGCACGACGTCGTGTTGACGAGAGCGCGTTTGTACTATTCTTTTAACCTAAAAAGGTGAGTTAAACTGGCAAAGCGGCTGCTACCTGCGGCGGTCAAAG
>CAWUII010000033.1:0-28153 GCA_963922575.1 uncultured Opitutia bacterium | reverse complement strand
CTCGCAAGGGCTCAAAAATCGTAAATCTCATCTTGAGGTAACCTACAAGCGAGGCAGCTTCAACAGATGGATGGATTTCACTACGTGCGGGTTCTAACATTCGTGCGGTGCGAGACGCACCCGCGCTACCCTGTGTAACACCCTTTCGGGTTATATGAGGCCTTGTTAACATATTAAAACAAATCAAAGTCTCGGCGATTCCTCAACGCGTCTTTTTTCTCCTGTAGCAGATCCGAACGCTCGTCGGATTCGGACCAGGTGGGGCGGAGCAGATAGAGTGTTTCCTGATAGGATGCTTCTTGCTCATCCTGTGGTTCCTCAAAATCAACGCGCAGTTGCACCTGAAACAGGTCTATGACGTTCGTTGGCTCAATGTCAGCTTCCCAGCTGGCAACACCGTTGCTGAGTGTTTCGTACGTGTCGCCATCTTCAGCATCGTCACGGTTGGGTTCCAGCAGCAGTTGCATCCGCACGGCCCGTATGTCGCGATTACGCGTATCGTTGCCGACACCTTTTTCACGGGCCAGTAGTGAATTGACAAAGGTGTCCGTGAGGACGACTGCGGACATGGCAAAAATAGCGAGAGCGACAACGACTTCGATGAGTGAAAAGCCGGGGCGATTTTGGCGAGGCTTCATTTGGAAGTGATTTGAAGACTGGAGAAGGGGTCAATTTGCAAGCGCTCGGGAGTGCCGCTGCCGAGATCAATTTCGACGACAAAGGGGCTGGAACTTCGATCCGGGGCAAATTCAACGGTTTTTGTTTCCAGATTAGTGCGATCGGGATCTCTCGCCGGAGCGAGTCCTCTGGAAGCAGGAATCAGGTAAAATCGGATTTCCGCTGATCGATCTTCTTTGAAGGAATCATCAAGCTCAAAGGATTCCACTTCGTTTTTGTTACTGCTTATCTGTAGGCGATTGCTCTCTTTATCAAAGCGAAGTTGAGTGGTCGTTCGCTCGCTGGCTGCGATAAAACGGGCTTTGCGTACGGCGGCGAAGAGGGTTTCTTCGGTAGTCAGCGTGTCTTCGCGGTCGACTAAAGAGGCCAGATTAACAATCATCGCCGTAGCCGCAAGGGCGGTTAGCCCCAGTACCAGAATGATCTCGATCAACGAAAAGCCGGTACGTTGAGAGATCTTTCCCGCGGGATTACCAGTTGCCGATATCATCTGCACTTTCGACGCCATCCGGGCCCAGTGACCAGGCGTCATAGCCCCGGGCACCATTTACATTTTTGGAGCCTGGAAATTTGTATTTGTAGGGTTTGTCCCAAGGATCGAGCGGTGCCTCCGTGGCTTCCAGATAAGGGCCTTTCCACTTACCTTCCTTGCCTGCCGGAGCTTTTACCAGTGCATTCAGCCCTTCTTCAGTGGAGGGATAATTGCCGACATCCAGTCGGTAGGGCACCAATGCTGTTTTTAATGTTTGAGTGACGAAGATTTTGGCAACTTTCTCCTGTTGTCCACCGAAAATACCACCTAGATTTCCAATGGCAACCGTGGCAAGTACCGCGATCAGTGCAATTACAATCAGAATTTCGATTAAACTAAAGCCGCTTTTACGATCAAAGGAGCATGGTTGTTTGGGATCGGCGTTTGTTTTCATAAGCAGTGAAATTAAAGGTTTGGAAGATTTCTTTGTCGAGCGGAATTTGGATCCGTTGCTCAGATTTTACTTACCATAAAGAGCACGAAGGACACAGGGCGGCAAAGCCGCAACCAATGGAACATTGAACATCGAACGCCGAACATTGAACGTCGAATCCTCATCACCACCCGCTTTGATCCGCGTTCATCTGTGGCTAAAATTCTTTTTTTGAAAAGATTTCATGCGGCAGCTCCTTGTATTCGGCGTTCAATGTTCGATGTTGGTTGCAGCTCTGCCGCTCTATGCTTCGTGTGTTCTGAGTGGTGATTCAAAGATGCCTTCAGGGCAAAATCCGTTTCTGTTCCTCATTGGTGGGTAATTTGCAGACTGCCTTGCCGAAAAAGCGGCTCCGATTATTCGCGATACGATTGTAACACCAATCTCTAAAGCGTATCGGTAACAATCGTGCACCCCGGGCGAAGATACGCCAGAAGCCTCCAATATCGATGAGGGCCAGCAGTACTGCATCCGACCGGATGTGGATTGAATGTCGATCGTCTACATGGGCACGATTGTAGACCACGGTAGCCAGCAACTCGCGATATTCGGAAGGTATAATCGCCTTGGCAGTCGTGCCCTGCAATGGCGCGAAGTACAGCCGCTGGTGTCGGTCGCGTTTGATCAGAAACTGAACCGTCCGGTTACAGAGGCCACAGTCACCATCGTAAAAGAGGATGGATTTATTCGCTGAGTTCACAAACAGGAAAGTAGAGGTTTCATTTCTTTAGTCAATCCGGCGATAGCTTCCTGAACACGGCGAACATCGAACATTGAATACGGCGAACATCGAACATTGAACATTGAATACGGAGAAGGTGGGATCAGGACGTTGAACTTCGAATTTTAGGCTCCGGAAACTTGCTCTAATTGCTTATCTTTGCATTCGTTACGCTGTGGATTTTAAACTCAAAAGCGATTACGCACCGCAGGGCGATCAACCGCAGGCAATCGAGACTCTGGTAAAGTCCGTGCAGGCGGGTAACCAACATCAGACACTGCTCGGCGTGACCGGATCGGGAAAAACATTTACCATGGCCAATGTCATCCAGCAGATGAAACGGCCCGCGCTGGTGCTTTCTCACAACAAGACTTTGGCTGCTCAGCTTTATTCGGAGTTTAAAACCTTTTTTCCGGATAATGCGGTCGAGTATTTTGTCAGCTTTTACGATTACTATCAGCCGGAGGCTTATATTCCGCAGACAGATACTTACATCGAGAAGGATTCGTCCATCAACGACGAGATTGAGCGCCTGCGGATTGCAGCGTCTTCCTCGCTGATTAGTCGTGATGATGTCATTGTCGTTGCCAGTGTCTCCTGTATCTACGGTCTAGGTTCACCGGAAGATTTCAAGGAGATGATGCTGCCGATAAAGCCCGGACTTGAAATCTCGCGCGATGCCTTTCTTGAGAATTTGGTTGATATCCTCTACTCGCGCAATGATGTGGCATTCAAGCGGGGTACCTTTCGGGTCCGCGGTGACGTGGTCGACATCTTTCCGGCCTACATGGAAACCGCGATCCGCGTTGAGTTTTGGGGGGACGAACTTGAAAGCATTTACACACTTGACCCGTTGACGGGTGAGACGGGAAACGTTTTGGACAGCTTTCAACTGTATCCGGCGACGCAATATGCTACCTCCAAGGAAAAAGTAGCACGGGCGATCCCACAGATTCGCGCTGAGTTGGAGGAGCGCGTCGCGTATTTTGAATCAAAGAACCTGCTGCTGGAAGCACAGCGTATTCGGATGCGTACCGAATACGACATCGAGCTCTTGCAGGAGATGGGCTTTTGCACGGGGATCGAGAATTACTCCCGCTACTTTGCCGGGCGCAAGGCGGGCCAGCGGCCCTTCTGCCTGATCGATTTCTTCCCGGAAGAGTTTTTGCTTTTTATTGATGAAAGTCATGCAACACTGCCGCAGGTGCGTGCTATGTACAATGGTGATCGGGCGCGTAAGGAACGTCTCGTCGAGTACGGTTTTCGTCTGCCGTCGGCACTGGATAACCGGCCGCAAAAGTACGAGGAGTTTGAATCCATCACCGATCAGGTAATTTACGTCTCGGCAACACCGGCCAAACATGAGTTGGAAGTGTCCTCAGTCATCGCCGAGCAGGTGATCCGGCCGACTGGGTTGGTCGATCCAGTGATGGAGATCCGCCCAATCAAAGGGCAGGTGGAAGATTTCATCGGTGAAGTACAGACCGCATCAGAAGAGGGTTATCGCACACTGGCGACCACATTGACCAAACGCATGTCTGAAGATCTGGCGGATTATCTGCGCGAAGCAGGGCTCAAGGTCGAGTATCTGCATTCCGACATTGATGCGATTGAGCGTGTTGAAATCCTGCGTCGACTGCGGTTGGGTGAGTTTGAAGTGCTAGTGGGTGTCAACCTTCTGCGTGAAGGTCTGGATTTGCCGGAAGTCGCTTTGGTTGCCATTCTCGATGCCGACAAGGAAGGCTTTTTACGCAGCACAACCAGTATTATTCAGACCGCCGGCCGCGCAGCCCGTCATGAAAAGGGACGCGTCATTCTCTACGCCGACAAAATGACGGCATCGATTAACGAGGCTCTGGAAGTCACCCAGAAGCGCCGCGAAAAACAACTCGCGTACAATGCCGAGCACGGTATCACACCCGTTAGTGTGAAACGCAGCATCGACGACAGCATGTATGCTCCTGGCAAAAAATACGGTCAAAACGAAGGCAATGACCTCATGGTTGCCGAGTCCGGCGACGTCGACGTAGCAACGGTGATTGCCGAACTGGAGACGGAAATGCTGGAAGCAGCGCAGAAACTCGAATTCGAAAAAGCCGCGACGATACGTGACCAGATCGAAATACTACAGTCCGGCAAACATCTTGATAAGACGGGTGGCAGTGCCAAAAACAAGCCGAAGCAACGACAACGAAGAAAACCCGTTTATAACGCAAAGGGCTTGCCGAAGCGACGGTAGTCAATGTACTTGTTAATCATCCTCCCATAATTCTTACTCCAAGACCACGAGTTCGAGTATTTTCTTCAGCTTGAGCAATCAAATTTTGGGCAAAGTTTGAGTTAGTGGGAGTTAAATCCCAGTAAGATAACCAGACAGCAATTTGGCTTATAACAGTATCAAACTCTTTTTGTGGATTTGTAGCACCGTAGAGTAATTTATCGTTTATTTCTCGTGTTGTAGCTTCATCCAAAGCACCATCATTAGTTGCGTCTGTTATTAAGTTTTGTAAAATTACTACTATTGCCTGATTGGCAGCCGAATTGATTCTTGCGGTTTGAATCGCTTCTTCATTCGTAAGCCTATTCGGATCTCCGCCGTTGAATATAGGATCAGGAATTTCGCGATCGCCTTCCGGTGCATCGGTGTAATTAATGTAGTCTCTATTAAAAGCCTTTAAAACTTTAGCATGAGTGAGTTCATGAACCAAATTACCTGCGCGTTTTCTTTCATCAGGTTCCGAAGCACGGTAACGTACTTCTTGATAAGCCAGTGTCCCATCGGGATTCCAAACTCTCGATGCATATGCCATAGGGGAATCTATTGGATCGCGGCCCCCAAGCCCGCCGTTAATATCGGAAAGCATATCAATAGCCTCTCCTAAGATATCAGCTAAGTAACGTGGCGTATCTCCATCCACTTGTAGATTTGCCAACATTGCTTTATCTTCATCAGTGTCTACAACGCGTGTAGGTTGTATTTGTGGTTGTCGTGAACTTGTGCACTTGCCCATAATAATCTTTCCTTTCGTATTTTGTGTTTATATTTATCTCAAGTTTTCTTCGAACTTAAAAAGATAGGTGCTGAGCAGCTAAGGGATGGTGTTTAGTCTGAGAATGCCAGTATTTAAGCTGTCTGAAAAGTTTTTGATTGTCTCCTGAATTGAAGCGCCATTTACAACGTTTAAATAACCAGTAAAAGCTATCTGGCTGAATGCAATTAAATTTGTGTAGATAGCTTTTGGCTTGGTTCCAAAAGTTTTCAATTCCATTAATGTGATTTTGTTGGTCGACAAATAGTTCAGATTAGTTGAGTTGCACATAATAAGAATTTATTAACTTTAATAAAATTACTGATGTAAACAACACTGTCAAACTTAATTTTCTGCTCAGTAATTAGCAAGAGCATTTCCGTTTTTGCATTGGGAATAATAGCTGTATACACCTTTCCACCCTGCTTTAACAAGCCAAACACAGCGACTTTGCCGATAGCCCCAAGACCGCGTTTACCTTTGCGGACGCCACCAAAATAGCGTTAATCAATGACAGGAAACGTATCATGTCGTTAAGTTTATAATTTATCAGATCAGTCTTGGCTGCTTTTTGTTGTAATTTGCAATGCTGCCCAACGTGATGGCTTCGAATCGACTTCGGTATCAGCTGCAAGACATGGCAAAAGTACCTGCTGCACACTAGTGAGATTGATCTCAAGGAGTATTTTTTCTTGATTAAGTGATATAACAGCTTGCAGCTAAAAATAGCTTTTTATAATTTTCCTAACATGCATGAAATTGTTTTTGAAATCATTCAGGAAGAAGACGGCGGTTATGTTGCAGAGTCTCTAGGGGAAAATATCTTTACACAGGCGGATACTTGGGAAGAACTACGTGTCAATGTTAGAGATGCAGTGAGTGCCTACTACTTTGATCGTAAAGCACCCGAAACGATACGTTTGCATCTTATTCGCGATGAAGTCCTGTTGACAGCTTAATGAAGCTACCAAGAGATTTATCTGGAGCAAAGATTCCCCGTCATCTTTGTAAAGAATGGGGTTATACGGAAGTGAACCAAACAGGTAATCATATAATTCTCGATACGAAAGAGCCGTCTGCTCAACGCATATCAGTTCCCGCTCATAAAGCACTCAGAATTGGGACTTTGAATAGTATATTGCGTGCCGTCTCTATACACAAAGGCGTTGAACGTGAAGACATACTGTCTTCTCTTTAAATTTTTCCTTTTTTAACCATGATGAAATTCCAATTACTCGCTTCGTTTACCTTGGTTGCAGTCTTCTCAGGATGTACAACAACGGTTCACTATAATCCTGATTATCTGGAGCACGCTTTTAAAAGCGTAGAGCCATCTATCGACGGAAAGGCGCTGATTGTGACAGAGGAAAAAAATGATTATCGTTTTTATTCACAAAGCCCATCCAGTCTAACTGGAGCTGCACTCAAGACAGTGGGTAACTTCGGTCAGCATCTCAGTGAAATAGCCCAAAGCTATTTTGACCGTTCATTTACGGTCGGCGCCGCCCATAGTAATGAAGTATCAGCCAACGGGAACTATCGATTAATCATTCAACCGGAGATTGTTCGCTTTGATTATAGGTACAATGGCCTGAAGAATCTGTTTTTTGCAATTACACCTGAATCAAAGCTCGACTTGTATGTGGCTGTCTATGATGGAGATGGGGTCATGTTATTTGAGAAAAAGTATGTAAGTGACTATGTCTCCGGGGGTACTTATCTGGTTAGTTTCAAACCAGCAGAGAAGATAAATAAATCAATTCACAAAGCACTTTTAAAACTTATGACCGAAGTCTCTGAGGACATAGAATCGGAACTTTATCGTAAGCAAGTTCCAGAAGCTTGAATTCGAAAAAGCCGCTACGATACGCGACCAGATCGAAATGCTCCAGTCCGGCAAGCATCTTGATAATGCGGTAGACTTTGGTAGGGCTGCTACAAAGGATTCGAAACAGCTACGGCCTGGTCTTAGCTTAAAACTGGTTTTTCATAACCAATGCATCGCCTTCCAGACTGAAAAGCACTTTGCTTTGATCAGTAATCTCACCACTTAACAGACCACGAGCCAGCCGCGTTTCCACCTGTTTTTGCAGGAAGCGTTTGAGCGGACGTGCGCCGTAGATCGGATCGTATCCTTTTTCGGCAATCCACTTGCTTGCTTCTGTATCAAACTCGATTTCAATTTGGCGGTCTGCCAGCCGGTCATTGAGTTGTGCCAGTAACAAGTCGACGATTTTTGTTATTTCCTCAAGTGTCAGTGGCTTAAAAAGAATTACATCGTCAATTCGGTTCAGAAACTCGGGCCTGAATCCCATGCGCAGTTCTGTCATCACTGACTCACGAACGCTTTCCGGTATTTCATCGCCGGTTACACCTTCGGTCAAATAACGACTGCCAACGTTGGAAGTCATAATGATAACCGTATTTTTGAAATCAACGGTATGCCCCTGCGAATCCGTTATCCGCCCATCGTCCATGACCTGAAGCAGAACATTAAAAACGTCCGGATGTGCTTTCTCAATCTCATCAAATAGAACAACGCTGTAGGGCTTGCGCCGCACAGCCTCCGTAAGCTGACCGCCTTCATCGTAGCCAACATAGCCCGGAGGCGCTCCAATAAGACGCGCAACGGAATGTTTTTCCATGTACTCGGACATATCAAGACGGACGATGTTGTCCATCGAGTCAAAAAGCGTTTCTGCAAGCGTGCGGGCCAGCTCTGTTTTACCGACACCGGTCGGCCCCAGAAACAGGAAGCTGCCAATAGGTCGCCGTGGATCTTTAATTCCGGCCCGCGCCCGCATAATTGCCTCGGAAACTAGCTCAACTGCTTCGTTTTGACCAACCACTTTTTCATGCAACACATCGCCCAAACGCAGCAGTTTTTCACGTTCGCCTTCGACCAGGCGTTTTACCGGAACACCGGTCCATAGAGACACAATGTCGGCAATTTCCTCCTGAGAAACCTCCTCTTTCATCAAGGAGCCTTCCTTCGGCTCGATTGCTTCGAGCGCTTTCAGTTTTCCTTCAAGTTCCGGCATTTTACCATGACGTAACTGTGCGACTTTATTAAGGTCATACGTACGTTCGGCCTTTTCCATTTCAATCCGTGTGGCGTCCAGTTCTTCGCGAACTTTCTGAACCTCATCGAGCGCTTTTTTTTCGTTTTCCCACTGGGAACGAAGCGTTGAAGCTTGCTCGCGGATGTTGGCGAGTTCTTTTGAAAGTCCTTTCAAACGTGCTTTCGATGCGTCATCTTTCTCATTTTTCAAAGCGGCTTCTTCGATCTCCAGTTGTAACGCCCGGCGCGTCAGTTCGTCCAGTTCCTGCGGCATGCTATCCATCTCGGTACGGATCATGGCACACGCTTCATCGACCAGATCGATGGCTTTGTCGGGCAAGAAGCGATCACTGATGTAACGGTGAGACAGCACCGCAGCCTGTACCAGCGCGTTATCCTGAATCCGAACACCGTGGAAGAGCTCGAATCGTTCACGCAAACCTCGAAGAATGGAGATCGTATCTTCAACATTTGGCTGATCCACCTGAACGGGTTGAAAGCGTCGTTCCAGCGCTGCATCCTTTTCAATGTATTGACGATATTCATCCAGCGTTGTTGCGCCGATACAGTGTAACTCACCGCGGGCGAGCATTGGCTTGAGCATGTTACCGGCATCCATCGAACCTTCGGTTTTTCCGGCGCCTACAATCGTATGCAGCTCATCAATAAACAGCAGCGTTCGGCCTTCGCTCGATTTCACTTCAGCCAGCACCGCCTTGAGCCGTTCTTCGAATTCGCCACGGTACTTGGCACCGGCAATCAGGGCACCCATATCGAGCGCAAAAATTGTCTTATCCTTTAATCCTTCAGGGACATCTCCTCGCACAATGCGCTGGGCAAGCCCTTCAACAATTGCCGTTTTTCCGACACCTGGCTCTCCGATCAAAACCGGATTGTTTTTTGTTTTTCGAGAAAGGATACGAATCACCCGACGAATCTCACTATCGCGCCCGATTACCGGGTCCATCTTGCCCTTGCGCGCCTGCTCCACCAGATCGATGCCATACTTCGAAAGTGCGTCAAAGGTCGTCTCCGGATTGCGACTGGTAACATTCTGACTCCCGCGCATCGATTTAATCGCATCCAGCACTTTGTTACGTTCAAGTCCAAACCGCTCTAAGAACTGACCCAACTTACTCGTTTTGTCTGCACCCAACAAACCAAGCAATAAGTGCTCGGTGCTTGTGTACTCGTCTTTGAGACTCGCTTTTTCCTTATCTGCCTGTGTAAGCGCTTTTTGCAAAGAAGAGGAAACGTACACTTGGCTCGCATTTACACTGCCGGTCACTTTAGGTAAGTTTTCTATCTCTCGCTGAGCGGCCAATTGCACCGCGGAAGGAGTCACCTGTAAACGTTCCAAAAGGTTAGGGACAATGCCGCCTTCCTGTTGGACCAGAGCAAGCAACAGGTGCCAGCTGTCAATTTCCTGCTGATTGTTGGATCGGGCAATCGCTTGCGCTTCCTGTACCGCAAGCGCTGATTTCTCAGTAAATGTGTTTAAATCGATATTCATACATTACTTGAAGCATACCCTGTTCCACATCGGCCTCTGTTTTATATAATCTATAAAACTCTCATAATAAATCACATAAGTTTTTGAATAGGTGAAGCAGATTCTATCAGCCCAAGTCGAAAGGGACAGATATGCATTCTAATTGAGACAAAATGGCGCTTTCTGTGATATGACTTTTTACTCAACTGGAATAACCATTTACATTACTGAGCAATGTGTACAATCGTTGGAAAATCAATGGGCACTTGATTTAACAAACCTGTGAATTTATGGACAAAATAGATTATCTAAAAGCGTGGATTGTATTCTTCCTCATAACAATTTTTGGGAGTCCTATTGCCGGTTATCTGGCTGGATTTATCTTAGTAAGTCTGGGTTTCGACATCGAAACTCAAGCAGCTGTTTTTAAAGTTTTTGGTTTTACTGCCGGAATACTTGTCTCTTTCTTTGCATATCAGTTTTCCGTAAAAACGTTTATTGTCGAAGCCATCATGAAAAAAACCAAGGCAGCTGTTGAAGATGAAACACTTCGCTAGGCTTTCTTTGCCTTAAATGCGTTTTTACGATTCGGATAAAGCGTGCGGCAGATTTCACATGCTGTGCCATTACACCCGCGGGCGGTGCAGTGTTCGCGGCCGTAGTAAATGATCTGCAGATGCAAGGCATTCCAATTTTCTTTTGGGAACAGGCGTATCAAATCCTTCTCGGTCTGAACGACATTTTTACCGTTGGTTAGCCCCCAGCGCTGAGCCAGGCGGTGGATGTGAGTATCGACCGGAAAGGTGGGAACACCAAAAGCCTGCGACATGACAACAGATGCTGTCTTGTGACCAACTCCGGGAAACGTCTCCAGGATCTCCAAATCGGCAGGAACCACTCCACCATGTTCTTCAACCAGAATACGTGACAACTCGGAGATACTCTTTGATTTACGCGGTGAAAGACCGCAGGGTCGGATGATCGCTTGGATGTCCTCAACCGGAACTTTTGTCATCGCTTCTGGTGTATCGGCGAGGGCAAACAGTGTTGGCGTGATTTGATTTACCCGTGCGTCGGTACACTGAGCTGAGAGCAATACGGCAATCAGCAGCGTATACGGGTCTTTGTGCTGCAACGGTATCGGTGTTTCCGGATAGAGTTCGGTCAATCGTCTGAGTACGAAATTGGCACGTTCTTTTTTAGTCATATTCAATATTCGACGTTTAATGTTCTACGTTCACAGAGTCGCGCCGGATAATTGCATCTGCAACTTCGTGGTACAAGTGTTCAAGCTCAGGCATCTTCAAACCCAATGCCTGACCACGACGCAGTGGTTCGCCAAAAATGGCTTCTACTTCGACAGCGCGCCCTTCAAGAAAATCAATGAGTGAGGACGGCCGATATGCGCCCATTTTTTCCGTTGCATCGAACTGCCCCTGCAGAAAGGCATCCTCAATCGTGTATCCTTCCAACGCAGCCGCGCGCTGAAGTTCGTGCATCAATTCTCTTGCCCTCAAAACCAATGCATCATCCGCCAGGATATGATCCGTTGTTATTCCGCCTGCGGCAATTGACAGACCATTGAAAGGTACGTTCCAGCACAATTTTCGCCAGATAGCTGCGTCCAGCGCAGGCACTTGCCGGCACTTTATTCCTGCGCGGGTAAATGCCGAAACTGCTTGGTTGGCTGCTTCCGGATGACGGTCACCCAGCGAACCAATCTCCACGCGACCCGGTAGATAGTTTTCTACCACCGCCGGAGCAACGCGATTTACGCAGACAAAACAAAGCCCGGCCAGTATTGGATTATTCGGGAAGTGATGCTCCAGAAAGTCGACGTTGCCCATGCCATTTTGTAAGGTTAGCAAAGTTGTCGTTTTGGGTTTAACCAGCGCCTGCAAAGCTGGCAGTAAATCTGGATTTGCCGTGGCTTTCGCGGCAATGATTATCCAGTCAGCCTTACCAAGGGGGCCGGCTTCCCGTGCGATTGCTTCTGGCTCGATCGTATGAACTATCTCCGCGTGCCCGGCTTTTGCAGCCATCATGCGCAGTGTTATCCCGTTTGTCCGTAAGACCTCGTAGTCAGAGCGCCCGAGCACTTGTAGACGGATTCCAGATTTTGCCAGTAGTCCTCCGTAGTAAAGACCGATCGCTCCCGGGCCGATCAGCGCCCATTTACCGGATGCATTCATAGTCAAAGGCTAAGTGTGGATTCTAGAATTTGTGGCAACGTCACTTTTATCGGGATAATCAAGCGTGTAATGGAGTCCGCGACTTTCTTTGCGCTGTAGGGCACACTCGACAATCAATGCCGCCACCTGAACCATATTGCGCAACTCCAGCAGGCTTTCGTCGACTTTAAAATTCCAGTAATAGTCGTTGATTTCACGTTTCAGGTTTTGAATGCGCACACGGGCGCGTTCAAGTCGTTTGGTTGATCGGACAATACCAACGTAATTCCACATCGTGCGCTTTATTTCGTCCCAATTATGCAGCAGCACAACGCGCTCATCCATATCCTGAACATTACCATATACCCATTCCGGCAGAGCGGTTTTCTCTTTCCCGGAATCTTTCAGGTACGCAAGTACTGCATGAGCTCCACGATTCGCCATGACAACTGCCTCCAGTAAAGAGTTGCTCGCTAGTCGATTCGCTCCGTGCAGTCCGGTGCACGCTGCCTCACCACAGGCATATAAGCCGGGTAAAGACGTCTGGCCGTTCAGGTCGGTTTGCACACCTCCGCAGAGATAATGCGCTGCTGGCACAACCGGGATCATGTCCTTTTCCAGATAGATCCCGCTACGAGCACAGTAATCGTAAATATTGGGGAAGCGGTGGCGTAATTCTTTTTCAGATTTTCCGCGGATGTCCAACCAGACATGGCGCGCGCCGGATTGCTTCATTTCCAAATCAATCGCTCGGGCAACAATATCACGGGGCGCCAGGTCTTTGCGGCGGTCATACCGTTCCATAAACGCTTCGTTATCCATATTTCGCAATACGGCGCCTTCTCCACGAACCGCTTCGCTGATGAGAAAACGGTTTGCGGTGCTGGAGTAGAATGCTGTCGGGTGAAACTGGATAAACTCCATATTCATGACTTCTACGCCTGCACGATACGCCATAGCGATTCCATCGCCGGTCGCTATAAAGGGATTTGTTGTGTACTGGTAGACCTGACCAATGCCACCGGTCGCGAGTAGAACCGCTTTTGTTGCAAAGGTTTCCACCTGGCTCGTCTGAGTATTCAATGCATACAACCCCAAAATCCGGTTGCCTGCTTTTTCAGCGTGAGTATCCAGCTTGGCTTCTGTTATCAATTCGATCGCAAAGTAATGCTCAAACATGTCAATCCTGTCGGAACAGGCAACGCTGTGAAGCAGGGCCGCTTCGATTGCCTTACCGGTAACATCCTTTACATGCAGGATGCGCCGCTTGGAATGACCGCCTTCTTTTCCCAGTGAAACCCGACCGTCTTCCAGCTGGGTAAATTCGACACCGCGTCGCACCAGCTCTTCGATGCTTGCCGGTCCGTTTGCAAGGATCTCGCGCACTACGGACTCGTTGCAAAGGCCATCTCCTGCATCGAGCGTATCTGCAACATGTGCTTCAATATCATCCGTCTTGGAAGTGACTGCTGCAATGCCTCCCTGCGCATAGTTTGTATTCGACTCGGCGGAGTTTTTTTTCGTGATGATGGCAACCTTATGGCCTGCTTCGGCAACTTTGAGCGCGAAGCTTAAACCGGCAATTCCGCTGCCAACAACAGCGACATCATAGGCATTTGTCATCATCAATAGCAGTTGAAATACATCTTTCTGTAAAACCTGTTTGAGCGCCGCTTCACAACAAAATATTATCGATTAGTCTCACTTGATCGATCCAGGCCGCTATGCAGATAATATCTTTGCCCGGGACTATGTTGCGTCCTGCGGGTTCCATCATCATCCGATTCACAATCTGCACATAAATGACGCGTATACGTCGAGAAGACATTAACTTATGAGTGATCTCAGCGACCACGCGGTCGACACTGCGCACGCCGTCTTCCTGCACCATACGCTTTCCGATCATGAGCGCTTCGGATATCAATAAAGCCTCCTCGTGTTGAGTGCTGGTCAGGTAACGGTTACGTGAACTAATCGCCAGGCCATCTTCACCACGCTGGGTCTCGCCGACAACAATCTCTGTCGGTACGTTCAAATCCATGACCATTTTTCGAATGACGGCACACTGTTGTGCGTCCTTCTGTCCAAAAACAGCCATGTCCGGTCGCACAATATTAAAGAGCTTTAAACAGATTGTGGTTACGCCTCTGAAGTGACGCGGCCGGGTAATCCCGCACAAACCGGAGCTGACGCGTTCCTCATCGACATAAGTCGAGTAACCTTCCGGATAAATTTCGTCGGTTCCCGGATTGAATACTATATCTACGCCTCGTTCCCGGCATTTCTCCAGATCCGTTTCCAGCATCCTCGGATATTGATCAAAGTCTTCATTGGGTTCAAACTGAGCCGGATTGACGAAGATGGACACCACCACTTTATCAGCTTTTTCTTTGGCAATGTCGATCAGGGAGAGGTGCCCTTCATGCAAACAGCCCATCGTCGGGACCAGCGCAATTAATTCTCCGCGGGAGCGCAGTCCAATCGCATGCGACTGCATTTCGTTTACTGATTGTATGGTTTGCATATTAAAAAAGTTCTTGCAATTTGGTCATTCCCGAATCTGACCTCAATACTATTTAATTTTAAAAACACTGTTTTATGACTGAGCCATATATACAATCACTTTTCGCAGAACGAATTGGCGGAAAGAACTACGGAAAATCTACTGTTATCTACAAGTTTGAAAAAATCAAACGGGCCAAGAAATCGGCCAGAGAGGCCAAACCCGATATTGCCCTGATTGATATGGGAGTGGGTGAGCCCGATGAGATGGCTTTTCCGGTCGTGGTGAAGGCGCTTCAGGATGCAGCATCCAAGCCGGAATATCGCGGCTATGCGGACAACGGAGGTGATGAGTTCAAAGCGGCAGCCGTTCGCTACATGTCTGAAGTGTTTGGTGTCAACAATATCGATCCCGAAACAGAGGTTGTCCACTCCATCGGCTCCAAAACGGCACTCACCATGATCCCTGCCTGTTTCATCAATCCGGGCGATTATGTGCTCATGACGGTCCCCGGATATCCGGTACTGGGAACGCACACGGAATATCTCGGCGGGCAGATCTACAATATGCCGTTGGAAAAGAAGAATGACTGCCTTCCCGATCTGGATGCGATCCCGGCGGAAGTGCTCTCCAAGGCAAAGATAATGGTGCTTAACTATCCCAACAATCCCACCGGCGCTTCCGCTACAATCGAGTTTTTTGAGAAAGCCGTTGAATTTGCCAGACAGAACAGTCTCATCATCGTTCAGGACGCAGCCTATGCATCACTGATTTTCGAGGGCAAACCACTCTCTATTTTCCAGGCCCCGGGCGCCAAAGATGTTGCGATTGAGCTGCACTCGCTCTCCAAAAGTTACAATATGACTGGCTGGCGTATCGGGTTTGTTGTCGGCAATCCGCTGATTGTGAAGGCTTATGCTGATATGAAGGATAACTCGGATTCGGGCCAGTTCCTGGCAATCCAGAAAGCCGCATCTGTGGCGCTGGCAAATCCTGATATCACTAAATCCATTGCCACCAAATACTCGCGGCGCATGGATTTGCTGGTGGAAGTGCTCAAAGCGTCCGGCTTCGGGGCAACCAAGCCGCAGGGCAGTTTCTTTTTGTATGTGGCTGCACCAAAATCGGCAACCATCAATGGGCAGACCACGGTGTTTGAAACGGGTGAAGCCTTTAGCCAGTGGCTTATCATCGAAGAATTGATTAGCACCGTCCCCTGGGATGATTGCGGGAATTTCGTTCGCTTTTCGGTGACGTTTGCCGCTCAGGGTGAGGCTGTGGAGAAAGAAGTCATTGCCGAGATCGGACGTCGTCTGTCTAAGTACACATTTAAGTTTTAAACGGAATTAGTACCTTCGCGATTTATTGTGGAAAAAGCTCTTAGCATTCCCGGTTTATGAGATTGGAATGCATCACTACGTAGCGCGACGCTTCAGCGAGCGTTTCAGTGCCCCGAAGGCTAAAGAGGAGTGGATCGCTGACTATCCGTCTTTTTTGGCAAAGATATTACTGCCAGACTGGCTCTGTCTTTACCACCATTTCGACAAGCTATAGCTAAGCCTATAATTACTTGTACGGATCGCATTCAGGTAGCGCAGCACCATCCCCGGTGCGCACCCGCCTGGAGGGTCTTGAGCTTGTCGAAATGGCGTCGCGCAAGCCTGAGCATTCAAACGGTGGTGCGGCGCAGGGACGCGCCTACGCTACCATTTTGGATAAGAATCATGTGTCCAGATGATTACATACTTAGCTATAAAGCGTTTGAACGTTCGTGCGGCGTGCTACGGTTAAAAGAAAACAATCACCTCGACGCCCGCAAACAATTCTTCGGTATCAAAATCGCTGCTACCCTGACTCAGCTCACCCCTTGAGTAGCCGAGCTCTGTGACCAGCAGTAGATTGTCCATAAACGCGTAGTTGTGGGCAAGCGTGTACTTTAGCGCACAGCCATCCGCGGTGGACTCGCTGGTTCCGCCGTCGACGTCTAGATCGGTGTAACTAATGCGCCCGGTGACAGAAGCTTTCTCGTTATACGCATAATTCGCCATAATAAGGCCGGTGACCGAATCAATCTTCGCATCGGCACCGGAACCTAAAAAGTCGTCAATCTCCGTTTCACTCAAATTAAACTCCGCGGCCAAAAGCCATGCGCCCAACTGGCAGGTTACATGACTGTTGAACACATATGTGTAAGTGTCCCCGACGGAGACACCAAATGTTTCAATGCCCTCACCAACTTCATAAGCGCCGCCCACAAACAAATTTATGATGCGCATAAAATTGTACGCATAGGCGATCTCAAAGCTATAACCCCCATCATCCACAGCCATATCGTCCAAACCATCGTCGCCCCGAAGACGGTTGTCATAGCTGACCGTACCATCCTGGAGAGCAATGCCCCAAAAAGTTTCCTCGTCTTGGTACGTGTACCGGATTCCCTGAGAATAGCGTTCACTGACAGGAAACAGCAGAGAATCGAAAAAAACGGACAGGTCGGCATCCCCGGTAATTCCAGGATTGGACGCTACACTCGAAAGCGCTTTGCCGACCGACTCGCCCAGCAAACCGCCATAGGCATTTGAATACAGGTATAGCCCGGTGGGTTCGTACGCTTCAAAACCGAGCATCGATGCATAACGGCCCACGGTGATGACCGAACCTTCCAAACGATGATCTTCAATGCTGTAGTCGACGTAGGCCTGCTCAAGGTCCAGTTCATTATCACCATCTTCGTATTCGAGGTCGATCCGGGCCGATAGTGGCTGAAAATCAATGCGGAAGATCAGTTCGACTTCTTCCAGACTAAAGGCATCGTCCGTCTTATTGATGTTTGCAGCAGTGGTAGCGTCGTTCTCCTTGTCGAGATAGGTGTAGGACAGGTCGACAAACCCCTCTATGGAGAAAAAATCATTCACCACAATTTCTCCGGTCAGACAGCTGACACCTGCGAACAGTAAAGATAAAATGGCAGGTTTGGTTTTCATCGGTGGTAGCTAAGAGTGTGTATCAGATCAAGACAGACGCGTTATCTCAGCTCAAGCGAAACACCGATTCAATAAAATTCAGGCGTTAATCGGGAACGGGCGTATTATTTTGTTTTACGGCACTCCTTAGGCCTTAAAATTTGCAAGCTTGCGCTTTTTTTTCGAACGCTTGCATTTTTTTTTTGCATGCGTGTGTTTGCCAATAGTGTGCGCATGAAATTCTCGAGTCATGCGCACAGGCTTCTTTCATCTTACTTTGCTTCCTGGAAGGTCAGCGTTTTTTGCATTTCCTTCAATCTTTTACCAGGTAAGAAATGTACCCGGGTTCCTTTTACGGCAGATGCGTTGACAGCACTTGGAGCGTCAAGACCATGACTACTTAAGGATATTCTCAGGCTTCCAAGATCTCCAAGTCTCACGATATTGCTATCAGCTAACTCATCTGTGGCCACATCCACAAGCGCATATAATACGGCTCGTATGTCCGCGCCACTGACCGTGCTGATCTTTTCGATGTCACGAGTCAGCTTATCAATATCCACTGTTCCTGTCGTTTGGGCAGAAGCATAGTACTTCTTATCGCCACCCCCGATTACTCCGGGCTGGCCCTTTTGGATTATATTGTATTTTACACTCATTTTACTACTTAGTTTGATTTTTAAGAATACGATTTCTTATATTTATTATAAGCTATCGCATACCTTTATATACGAAATAAAATGAGCAAAATAGTGATTTTTTTTAAAAAACTTAAAAAAAAATCGTTTTATACATAGATGAAGACCACAAATATACGTTTCTATCGATCACTGGGCGCTCTTTTGGCCCTGAGTGCTGTCGCGCTGGGTGCATTTGGTGCCCATGCGCTTGCAGAAAAACTTGCCGCCGAAAACTCAAGACCCGTCTGGGAAACGGCAGTGCGCTATCAGATGTGGCACGCACTGGCACTGCTGCTGTTGTCGCTCTGCAAACTGCCCGACAATCGGCTACGCCTGATCAGCGGATTATGGCTCGTCGGCAGTGTTCTTTTTTCGGCGTCCTTGTACGTGCTGGCGCTTGGAGGACCGGGATGGATTGGGCCGATAACTCCGTTGGGCGGCCTCTGTTTGATCATTGGCTGGAGTATTTTGGCCGTCTCGTTCTGGAACGACTCCATGCCGGACAAATAAATCTGGAATCCGGCAATGTGAACCACCACCACTAAGGGCCCCGGAAACTCATTTTTTTAGGATAAATCGTCACGGGTCTTGCCAAAGAATCGATCCGGTACATGGATACATGTATGTCTTGTGAACATACTTCAACGCGGCGCATCGAGTTTTCCGAAACCGATATGGCCGGCCTGGTTCATTTTTCAAATTTCTTTCGTTACATGGAAACCGCGGAACGCGACTTTTTCGAAGCGAACGGGTTGGATCTGATCTGCCGCAGTGCCGGCAACATAGTCGGTTGGCCGCGTACCCGAGTAGAGTGCAAATTTATGGCTCCGCTCCATTTTGGCGACACGATTGATATTCATCTGGCGGTTAAGGCGATCAAAGACCGGGCGATCAATTATCAGTTCCGTATCTTTTGCAAACAGGATGACGGCAGTCGCACTCAGGCGGCAAAAGCCCATATGACGACGATCTTTACCAAACTCGATGCAAACGGTGACTTACAATCAATGGACATTCCTGCCGAAGTCCGCGCCCGAATAACCGAAGCCCCGCAGGAAGTGCTCGCCCGCCCACTCAATCTGTCAACAGCATCTGCCCCCGTTAAAAAATGAAACCACACGCACTCGTTACCAACGACGACGGAATCGAATCCGTATTTCTGCACCGGCTGGTGGAGGCCCTGTCGGAAAAATTCCGTATATCTGTCGCCGCACCAGCTTTTGAGCAAAGTTGGATAGGCCGCGCAATAAGCCGTCGCAAAGAAATCGAAGTCATCCACAGCCCGTCGATTTTCCCCGGAGTGATCGACGCATGGGCAATCAACGGAACGCCGACTGACTGTGTCAATATTGCCCTGGGCAATCTGATCCGGGAACCCGTCGACATTGTTCTGTCCGGAATCAATATCGGATATAACATCTCCGAATCACTCGTGCTGAGTTCAGGAACCGTCGCCGGTGCGACTGAGGGTGCCTATTGGGGGCTGCCGGCAGTCGCCTACAGCATGTCTGTCCCGAATCATCAGTTTGAGGATATTCGGAAAAGCAACGGTCAGACTCAGGGCGATTTTACGCGTTCTTTAGTATCCGCTACGCAGCACGCATGCCGTATTTCGCTGGAGACACTCAAACATCCACCGCAGCAAAACAGTGTCATCAATATAAACTTTCCCGAAAAGACCGAAGACGATACACCTTGCGAAGAAACCATCCCGGCAAACATTCATCTGGGCAGCCTCTACAAAGCCAATGACGCTGGAAAATACACCTTTCATTTCTCCGGAGGTGCTGAAATCGAGAAAAACGAACACTCGGATCGTTCGGCGCTTGAGCGCGGCAGTATCAGCCGGAGCGTACTGGATTTCAAGCAGATAGGGAAACGCAGGTTGGAGTAGTGACCGGTTTTCGAACTAAGTTACAGAAATCATTGCCGTTGCACTGCAAATTATAAGCTTAACGTCGTTTTTAGTTGTCTGCTGATGCACTATTCATCATTCACTACTCACTATTCTTATGGTTAATTTCTCCCTTCAAAAGCACAACGTTTTGACGATGCTCTCGCTCCGCCCCCTTCTGTTGTCAGTTGCTTTGTGGATGCTCACATGCGGACTTTTTGCGCAGGTGAACACTGATTATCGTGGTGTCTGGCAAGTAGAAACTCCTGAAAATGGCGACCTCATCCTGATCGTCAAACGCAACCAACTGGCTTCTTACTTTCGGGCCGACAATAATGATCGAACGGTTTATCAAGGGTCGTGGAAGCGCAGCGCCGATGGCATAATCCTGAAATGGGCCGATGGAAGTTATCATCGGATCACACAAAATCTGTTCAAGCACGAGATTACATACTTCGATGCCTTACAGAATGAACAGTACACAACTTCTACCGTAAAACTGCCGGAAGAAATACTTGGACAGTGGGCGAAAGCACCGTCCACTCCGGATGAAGAACTCTCTGATCGAGATCGGGCCAAAGGCTTTTTTGGCATTTGGAAAACCGGCCCCTCGTCAGACCCTTACTACCTCATCATTGAGCCGGATCGCTCTGCCGCGACCGACTGGTCACAGGACAATTTAAGCCAACAAGGATTGCGTGGCTCATGGGCAAAGCAAGGCAGTGAGCTACACATCACATGGGACGACGGATACTACGGTATTTTAAAACAAGGCGCATCTGATGTCACTTTCCTGATGATCCCCCCGGGCAACGAGATCGAAGAAGCGACTGTGGAAGAATTTGCCGCTGCTCGTGTCAGCAAAGACCAGTTATCCGGTGACTGGTACGGTCTTTACACAGATGAAAGAGCAACGCAAACGGGCGGCATTGCGTTTACAAATCGCAAAAAAGCCGTTGTATTTTATCGAGGGTCCTGGATCGTCCAGCGTTCGGAAAACGCCTTCGAACGTATTGAAATCAGCAGATTCGGCGGGCTGAAAACCTCTGTGGATCCAACTCTGCACGGTAGCTGGCGCATGTCCGGACAAACTATTTTTATGGAGTGGGACGATAGTATACGCAGGATTCTGAGTCCGGTCGGAAGTGGATTCGTTCTTTACGAGTACAAACCAGGCAGACCCATTGATGGCGTGCCGACACGAGTCTTTCCCGCAACACCTGAGAACACGAGCAAGCTTGCCGAGTATATGCAAGGCCGCAAAGCAGTTGCCACTGCATTACTTCGTCGAGCCGAAGCAGCAGGCGTCACGGCTGATATTGTAGATGCCGGATGGGGTCAGATGTTCATGCGCTGGGCATGGCCATTCGACGATACTGATCCGAATAACTCATCGGACGCACTCTTGAAAGCCGATGCCGCGTCTCTTGAGGGGATAGACCCATGGTGGTGGCCTTTTTGGAGCGAAAATCCGTCAGCCGAAAAAACAGATCCCGAAACAAAACGCAATACGGTCAAAATTGCAATGCCCTCACAAACTGCAGAACCCGATCCTGGTGCAACTGAAAACCCTGTCGAAACGTTGACAAAAGCGGAGACAGATGAGTCGAAAAAATCCGATTGGGACTGGCCTTTTTAATCAATTAAACCATATTACATATTCTCAAAACACAGAATAATTCCCAAACGAATCCTCACAGAGCAAAATCTTTTCAAATAATATATTCATGAACGTTGAAACCATACCGCTTACCTTAAATGCATCCTCGTTATCCGATATGGATCCTGAAATAGCTGCTGCAATTGCCGCTGAGCGCCGCCGTCAGGAAACACACATTGAGCTAATCGCATCAGAGAACTTTACCTATCCGTCGATCATGGAAGCCCAGGGTAGCGTCCTTACCAACAAGTACGCCGAAGGTTATCCGGGCAAACGTTACTATGGCGGCTGCGAGCATGTCGATGTTGTCGAGGCGCTGGCTATTGAGCGAGCAAAAGAACTTTTCGGCGCCGATCATGCCAATGTGCAACCGCACTCCGGGAGCCAGGCCAATGCAGCCGTCTATCTGTCCGTACTCCGTCCCGGTGATAAAATACTTACCATGAGTCTTTCGGACGGCGGGCACCTCACGCACGGCCACCCAATGAATTTCAGTGGCATTTATCATGAGGTCGTCAATTACGGTGTCGACGCCACAAGCGGTCTGATTGATTACGATGCGATTGCTGAGAAAGCACAGTCTGAAAAACCAAAGATGATCACCGTCGGTGCCTCGGCCTATTCACGCATCATCGATTTCGAACGCATGAGCAAAATTGCCCGTGAGGTCGGTGCTTATCTGATGGCGGACATTGCTCATATTGCCGGACTTGTCGCGGCGGGAGTTCATCCTTCACCGGTTCCTTACGCCGACTTTGTAACGACAACCACACATAAAACACTCCGCGGACCACGTGGAGGTCTGATTCTTTGCAAGGCAGAACATGCCAAGAAAATCGACTCCGCTGTTTTTCCCGGAACACAGGGCGGCCCGCTGATGCATGTAGTCGCCGCAAAAGCAGTCTGTTTCAAAGAAGCGATGACGGAAAACTTCAAAGCCTATCAGCAGCAGGTCGTCGACAACGCAAAAGCGCTTGCGAATGCACTGAGCGAAAAGGGTCATCACATCATCAGTGGCGGGACAGAAAATCATCTAATGATGATCGATTTACGCAAGAAAGACCCGGACCTCACCGGAAAAGTTGCCCAGATTGCACTCGATAAAGCGCATATCACCGCCAACAAAAACACTGTCCCCGGCGAAACACGCAGTCCCTTCCAGACCAGCGGCATCCGGCTTGGTACACCGGCAGTCACCAGCCGTGGTATGATCGAAACGGATATGATACAGATTGCCGAAGCAATCGATCTGGTACTAGGCGCTCCGTCCGACGATGCAACGATTGCCAAGGCAAGCGAAATTGCACAGAATCTTTGCAAGAAATATCCATTGCCTTATGCGCTGTAGTTTTTGGCGGTGCTAATATTTAAAGAGCATCAAAATTCATCAAAAAGTTGCATATTCTGTAAAAAAAAGATGGACTTTACCAACAAAATATAGAGAGTTAGAGCTCTTATTTAATAACTATCATTAGTTAACTATATAACAAATCATGAATATACATAAACATAAATATAAAAGCTCAGGTTTTACCCTGATTGAATTACTTACCGTTATAGCAATTATCGGCATTCTCGCCGGTATTTTGATCCCAACCATCGGCTTGGTTAGAAAAAATGCGGCTAAAGCCAAATCTCAAAGTGATCTTCGTCAAATTGCATTAGCCTATAACAGCTTCTCCAGCACGGGTCCACGGGCACGCACAGTTGGTTCTGGCGCATATACTCCTGGAGGAACACAAACGCTCAACATAGAAGGCTGGGCTTTTGTTATGGCAGAATTCGGAGGCTTGAATGATGCAGCCGTTTACTTCATTGATTCAGCTCCAGATGTTGCTATTCTACCAGCTATACCACAAACAGTTCTTAATCTTACTGTGAGTCCTCCTGTACCTGCTGCTAACTGGGCCGGTGCCGCTGCAGCAATCAGTTACAAAGCTGCCATAGCACTTCCACCCAATTCACGTGGGCCAATTACGCCTCTCATTTGGACTAAAGGCAATACCCTTGGAACGACTCCAAACTGGGGCGATACAGCAGCGCCTGGGCAGCCTTGGGAAAACGAAGGTGGCCACATTGCTTTCCTTGATGGCCATGTGAATTATTACAATAGTACAACGGGTCAACTTGAGCAGTCAAATGGAACAGTTGTAAATACCATTTTAGAAGCTTTGCCTACAGGTGCATCCGTAACACTGTAATTTAGCAATTAATTGAAATCAAAAGCCCGAATCTCCTTGGAGTTCGGGCTTTTTTGTGTAGTTCATATGATATCAAATGAAAGCACCTATATACATCTTTGGTCATAAGAACCCTGATGCAGACGCCATTTGTTCTGCGATTGCTTACGAAGCTTACAAGCACGCAACCGGTTCACCTGAGTACAAGGCCGCACGCTGTGGAAACTCCAATGCGCGGATTGATGCGATACTGGAGTATTTTGATTTGCCATTGCCAAAATTCATTGGCGATGTGACCCCGCGTATTGAGAACATCATGCATACCAAAGTACGCTCGGTGAGTAAAGAAAGCACCTGCGCAGAAGCCTTGGAATTAATTGATGAATACGATGTACGTGCCTTGCCGGTTATTGATGAATCAGGTCAACTGGAAGGGCTTGTGTCTATTTTTCAGTTAGGTGAATTCTTCATTCCAAAGCCAAACGACCCTCGCAAGATGCGTCGTGTGCATACCAGTATCAAGGCAATCATTCGTTCGCTAAATGCTCAGGTACTACATGAAAATAATCCTGACTCAGTGGAAGAACTGTTTGTACGTGTAGGTGCAATGGATATTCGTTCATTGAACGGCAAAGATGAGGAAGATGAAGGTATTTCTATAAATTCAAGTGTGATCGTTGTTGGTGACCGACGCGACATTCAGGAACGTTGTCTTGAACTTGGAATTCGTTTGCTGGTAATTACCGGCAACCTCAAAGTGGATGAAAGCATTATTGAGAACGCCCGAAAACGCAATGTTTCACTGATTGTTAGTCCCTATGATTCCGCCTCTACTTCATGGATGATTCGCACTGCAACATATATCGAAGGACTGATTGACACAGATGTGAAATGTTTCACTCCTGAAGATCAAGTGGAGCTGGTCAGACGGCGTATCGGTAACCTTAATGCTCCTCTTTACATGGTGACCGGGGAGAACAGAAAACTGATTGGAGTCTTTTCAAAGAGCGATATTCTGAGACCCAGCCGCACACGCATTACACTCGTGGATCACAACGAACTGAAGCAGGCGGTCAACGGTGCAGATCAGGTGCAAATTACTGAAATTATTGATCATCATAGGCTCGGGAATATTCCAACGGATCAGCCAATTCTCTTCATAAATCGTCCGGTGGGCTCTACTTGCTCTATAATAGCTGATCTCTACAGAAACCGATCACTTACTCCAGAACCGAAGATTGCCGGCATTATGATGGCCGGAATCATATCGGATACGCTCTTACTAAGCAGTCCAACCACCACAGAGTTGGAAAAAGAACTCATCGAATGGCTCGAACCGCTTGCCAATACTAAGGCAGACGAGCTAGCCAATCTTATTTTCTCGTCTGGCTCTATCATCATCAATAGCGATCCCGATGAGGTTGTTACAACCGATTGCAAGCACTACACCGAGGGCAGCATTACCTACTCTGTTTCTCAGATTGAGGAACTCGACTTCGATAACTTTTGGAAATATCGCATCAATCTCGACAAAGCCCTGAAAGCATATCGCGAAAAGGAAAATATTTTCTTCAGCTTATTGTTCATAACTAACATCAATACACACGACTCGCTTCTAATGGTCGCGGGCGACAACGAATTTGAGGAGCAGATCAACTACCCGCGACACGGGAAAAGCAATATCTACGATTTACCCGGAGTTGTGAGTCGGAAAAAACAACTGATACCCTACATTTCGACTTTGCTCAAGACCATGGGAATTGTTTTGTAGTGTAACACTGTCCCCAGTCTTTAAGGGCTATTCGCTATTTTCTGTGAAAGAATGATTCGTCGATCATCCTGATTTCAATCGAGAAAGGTAGCGCGACGCTTTAGCAAGCGAGCAGTTGGAGAGCGGTAGCGTGATGCCAAAAAAGACGGATAGTCAGCGATTCACTCCTCTTTAGCATTCGGGGCACTGAAACGCTCGCTGAAGCGTCGCGCTACGTATCATGCATTCCAGGCTCATAAACCGGGAATCCTGAGAGCTTTTTCCACAATAAATCGCGAGGAACCAAGAAATTATAGCCATGGCGCTCAGTCGCAATGTATTTCTTGCTTGCTGTTGATAGCCTTAAGGGTTGGTCGGCGGCGTCTCAGCCAATGATATGCTGAGCCAGCAAACACGGCGACTGAGCGCCATGGCTACAACAACATAGAATTTTCAGATGAACTATACTTCCACAAAAATAGCGAGGAATCTCTTAAAGAAGGGTAATCCGTTAATTCCGAATTTCTCAGAAGCTGTTTTTGACGACCACTTCATCGTAGCCAAGCTGTCCGCCGCGCTGATTGGCTTCTTTAATAGCCTTACCCACAGGCAGCAGCATGCCGATAATATGGTTTTTGGGCAGCTGAATGATTTCAGCGACTTTTACGGGATCAAATCCAATCATTGGGCAGGAGTCGTACCCCATGGATTTCGCGGTAAGCATGAGTGTTTGTGCTGCAATGCCGACCGAGCGCATGGCTTCATCACGTTGAAGTGCCGGTTTGTCTTTGTAGAAAGGCTCAATCATTGGCACCAGCATGTCCTGGACTTCCTTGGGTGCATTCACCCAGTAGCGGGCACCATTCTCATAAGAATGTAAGTCTGCGCAAAGCACAATCAGAATGGAAGCGTCGGTAACTTGAGCCTGGTCCCATGCGGCTGCACGGATTGCCTGACGTTTTTCCGGGTCGGTAATTACGACAAAGCGCCAGTTTTGCATGTTGAAGGAGGTCGGTGAGAGTAGCGCGAGCTCAAGGAGCTTTTTGATTTCGGCTTCGTCCATTTTGTGGTCTGGATCGTAGTTTTTAATAGCGCGGCGTTCGTTTATGGCAGTGATTGTGTCCATTGTTTTGTATGATTGATTGGATAGATCATGAATGGATGTATTTTTGAAGGAACTATACAACGCAAAAGTATAGGATTACCTCAATCAGTTTTGTAATAAAATCCTGTTGAATAATGGTAATTAGGATTCGATGATCGCTCGAATGAAATACCTATCAATGTTTGTCGTTTCACTCATAGTCGCAGTCTCACTCTCTGCCCACGATCATGAGTCGCCTGAAGTAACCATTGAGCCCACACAGGTAGCTGACCAAATCTACATGCTGACCGGACAGGGAGGTAACATTGGTCTGGCGATTGATGAAGACTACACGCTGTTGATCGACGACCAGTTTGCGCCGCTTTCCGAGGCGATTCATGCGGAGATTAAAAAGCTGACGGACAAGCCGATCAAGTATTTGCTGAATACACATTTTCATTATGACCATACCGATGGAAACCCGAATTTCAGCGGCTCAGTGGGTGTCATCGTGGCTCATGAAAACGTGCGTACGCGGCTGCAGAATGGGACAATCATACAACCGTTCGGCAAAGTCATGGAGCCCTATCAGGAATCAGCGCTGCCCGCGCTTACCTATTCCGAGAAACTTTCGATTCATCAAAGTGGCGAAGAGATTGAGCTGCTTCACTTCGCAAATGCACATACGGATGGCGACACGGCAGTGCACTTTAAAGATTCAAATGTAATTCACGCTGGGGACATTCTCTTCAGTGGCATGTATCCGTTTATTGATATCAGCAATGGAGGGGACGTGTACGGATACATCGCTGCTCAGGAAGCAGTATTGGATTTGGCGGATGAACAGACAAAAATCATTCCCGGCCACGGGCCGCTCTCCAATAAAGCGGACATGACACGCGACTTGAAAATGCTCAAGGAAGTCGTTGCAGTAGTTGAATCTGAACTAGCTGCCGGCAAGACTCCTGAAGAAATTGCAACCAACGCGGAAATTCTGAAATATGAGCCGTCTCATGGTCAGGGATGGCTCGATACCGGTACATTTATTGGAATACTCTGTTCGGGATTGAACGAGTAGGGGATAAGAAACGTCGGTGATCCGTTTGAAGATGTCCCTTTTGAAGCCGCGGAGCGCACCAAGATATAGCTGAGTCAATGCAAAGAGCCGGGCGGGTACGCTGGCGCGCCCAGCAGCCTATGAAATTTCGTAGAAGACAGTTAGTATGGGATATTAAGGGCAATATATTCTTGTTCAGCTATATAAGGAAATTATAGCTAAGTATGTAATCATCTGGACACATGATTCTTATCCAAAATGGTAG
>CAWUII010000032.1:0-28348 GCA_963922575.1 uncultured Opitutia bacterium | reverse complement strand
CATCGGCAACTTTGACCGGAGCGGTCGTATCCTCATCCTCCGGCACGCTTATTGTAGCAGATGACAAGGAGATACTCGTTGGCGCATCGTTCACAGGATTGACTGTTACCGTCACTGTGGTGCTGGCAGTTAATGCGCCATCACTCATCGTGTAAGTGAAGCTATCGCTGCCGGCGTAATCCGCATTTGGTGTGTAGGTCACCGTTGAACCATCGGTCGTTGTCGTGCCGTTACTACCGTCAGTGGTTGCTGTGATACTGAGCGTATCACCGGCATCCACATCGCTGTCGTTAGCCAGGACATCTATCGTGACCGGATTACCTTCATCAGTTGTTGCGCTGTCGATAACCGCAACTGGTGCATCGTTTACAGGATTGACTGTTACTGTCACCGTAGCGCTGGCGGTTAGATCGCCATCACTGACCGTGTAAGTGAAGCTATCGCTGCCGACGTAATCCGCATTTGGTGTGTAGGTCACCGTTGAACCATTGGTCGTTGTCGTGCCGTTACTACCGTCAGGAGTTGCTGTGATACTGAGCGTATCACCGGCATCCACATCGCTGTCGTTAGCCAGGACATCTATCGTGACCGCAGTATCTTCATCGGTTGTTGCGCTGTCAACAACCGCCACCGGCGCTTCATTGACGTCGGTAATACTTAAGTTGTAAACGACACTGCCATCAGGGGTTGAGCCTACAGTCGTGTCATCGACAGTGACAGTCACACTCAGGCTTGGGGACGTTTCATAATCCAAACTGACGCCGGCCTTCAGGAACAGTTCCGTGCCAACGATCTCAAATATCGAATTGTCATCCAGGCTCAGTTCGTTCGTGCCCAGTCCGTCATCTTCTACAACCACATCGGCAACTTTGACCGGAGCGGTCGTATCCTCATCCTCCGGCACGCTTATTGTCGCAGATGACAAGGAGATACTTGTTGGTGCGTCGTTCACTGCTGTAACTGTTATCGTCACTGTTGCGCTGGCAGTTAAATCACCGTCGCTGAGCGTGTAATCAAAGCTGTCTGTTCCAGAGAAGTTCTCCACTGGCGTGTAAGTCAGTGTGCCATCAAGATTGTCAATTACACTGCCGTTGCTGCCTTGAGTGAACGTGCTGATGATGAGAGTGTCTCCATCCACGTCTGTGCCTGCACTTACGACATCCACGGTAACCGGATTATCTTCATCGGTTGTTGCGCTGTCGATAACCGCAACTGGTGCATCATTCACAGGATTAATCGTAATTGTCACTGTGGCGTTGGTGGTTAAATTACCATCACTTATCGTGTAAGTGAAGCTATCGCTGCCGACGTAATCCGCATTTGGTGTGTAGGTCACGGTTGAACCATCGGTCGTTGTTGTGCCGCTACTACCGTCAGCGGTTGCTGTGATACTGAACGTATCACCGTCATCCACATCGCTGTCGTTCGCGAGAACATTAATGATGACCGGCGTGTCTTCGTCAGTCGCTGCAACATCAGCATTGGCCACCGGTGCGTCATTGATATTATTAACCGTTATCGTGAAAGACTGAACATCCGTTAGCCCCGCAGAGTCGGTTGCCGTTAACTCTATCACATGGCCGCCAACGTCGGCATTTTCAGGGGTGCCGCTTAAAGTGGTACCGTCGAAGCTCAACCAGCTGGACTCGGCCGGGATGCTTGCGCTGACTGTCACACTGTCTGCGGCGTCCGGATCCGTGGTCGTCACAATGTAAGTGTAGAGGACATCTTCGTCGACCGCAGTAACCGCATCGCTCGTAATGCTTGGTGCATCATTCAAGGGATTGACCGTAATCGTTACCGTTGCGGTTGCACTGTCGACAATGCCGTCATTGGCAACGTAAGTGAAGCTGTCTTCAGTTGTCTCGCTACCGTCATGCGTGTAGTTAAAACTGCCGTCACTATTCAGTGTGAAAGTGGCGCTGTTTGATGGGCTAGCGACTAATATTGCCGTCAGCGTATTGCCATCGGCATCCGTATCGTTACTTAATACACCAGCGGCCGGAACAGTCAGGGTGTCCCCTTCATTTACGCTGTAGCTATCCGCATTGGCCACCGGTACGTCATTTGCAATAGCAACTGCAATTGAGAGCGTATTCGTCGCGCTGTCATAGGCAAAGCGAACTCCGTAACCGACGAAGCCGGTGGATGTGACTGTAGCCCAGTTGCCAAAATCAGCGGAACCTTTTCCATCAAAGGTAAGACGTCCGTTTTCCCAAAGCGCTGGCGCCCAGTCCAGACCAGTCTCTGCCCCGACGTTCGACCAGCCAAGGTCGCCGTCACCGGAAATACCTGATTCCACTGGGTTCGTTAGCTGCATTGACATAAGGGTGCCCGGATCAAAATTAATGCCGATAACATTCGTGTTCGCCCGATTGCCGCCGAAGTTCTCAATAGTCAGGGACCCAGCTGTGGTTCCACCGAAGTTGACATTGAATGAGTCCGTTCCAAAGGTCAGGTATGTAGCAGAAATGGTTCCTCCATTAAGGTTTGCGGTTCCTCCTGAATGGAAATCTCTTGATCCCATGTCCGTGATTCCGATCAACGATCCGCCATTGACCGTGAGTTCACCACCGTTGAGATAAAAATAACGGCCCATATCCATCGTTCCGCCGTTGATGATAATCTCGCCGCCTGCTTGTATTATGCTATCCCGCTCATTATTGGTTAAATTAGCGGTTCCCTGATTCAAAATAAACGTGGCGCCATCAACGTTGATTCCTCTGCTGTTGGAAATTTCAGCATTGGCGCCGTTCATTTCCCAGGTTGTTCCTGCGCCAAGAGTGAAAGGATCGATTCCTATTCTGCTTAACGCACCGTCTGTGTGAACGACATCATAGCCGTCATGAGAAACTCCGCCTTCAAAGGTTGCATTGATCGCTAACATACCGGGTACACCATTTATCGGCAAACCGGCCGACCAGTTCGCCGAATTTGATATGTAACTGTCTGTTCCATCAGCGTTGGTGAAATCCGTCGATGTCGGCTGTGTTTCAACAGTGATCACAAGTACAGCAGTATCGATGCTATTTCCGTCGCTAACTTCAACAGTCCAACGGTGTTCTCCAAGGTTCAAAGAATCCGGCATTCCGCTAAGGTCACCATTAGAGGCCACTGTCAGCCAGTCCTGTCCTACTCCAGTATCTCTCGATATCTTTGTAAAAGTAAGTGGATCACCGTCAGCATCACTGGCATTGTCTGCAATCGTTTGATCGTAGGCAATGCCATCATATGCATTAGCCTCGCTGAACGGATCGCTGTTCCAGGTCGGAAGATTGTTCACGTCGTTGACTGTGATATTCAGCGTCGCCTGTTCGGAGCCACCCAGCGCTGTGACCTCGACCGTGAAGCTGTTGAGTCTGACATCGTCGTTGGTCGGTGTGCCCGAGAGCGTGCCGTCGGCAGCCACGCTTAGCCAGGCTGGTCCGGATACCTTCGAAAAGGTCATCGGATCGCCCTCCGGATCGGAGGCGTAACCCGCTATGCTACCGCTGTAGGGTGCATCTTCCGTCGCATCTGACTCCACAATTGTATTGGTGGTGAAAACCGGCGGCTGATTGCCGGGCGCCGAGTTGTCGATGACGCTGAAGCTCTTGTAGTCCATGACAAACGGAAGATTTGCGCCGCCTCTATTACGAGCACGTGTTGCAAAACCAAAATAGTCACCAGTATAGGTTGAAGCTGCAACCGTTCCGTTAAGGACGGTCTCGCCCAATACGTCCTCAAAAGTACCCTCTATTTGTATGTCACCTGACACCAGGAAAGATATTGTCGCAGTAAACGTTACCGTGGTGCCGAAAATCGTTTGATCATTAGCGCCCCTGTTGTTGTTGCTGATACTTGTAATTAGACTCTGATCAATACCCTGATGAAGACGAACTTGGCCTGTATCGAAATTGTACAGCAGACACAATGCTCCAGTTTCGCCTTGTTCAAAACCGCCAGGAGCAGCAAGGTCGGGCACATCACCAAAGAGATAAATGCCCACTCGGTTGTTATCATCGGCGTAGCCGTCAGTAAGGTTGACAACGCCCTCAATTACATAGCTTTTGCCAACCGATCGATCCAGTATAAACTTTCCAAGAAGGCTTGAATTTTCGGTGCCGCCTCCGGCCGAACCATTATTAGTGTAACGAACACTGTCCGCTTGTTCTGACCAGTTCTCCTGATCAGATGTGGTGCTTTTTGTAAACCCGCCAAATCCATCGTCATTTGATCCAAATACAGTCGTCCCCAGGGGCAGCACGCCCCCTGCCGGCATAGCCGACGCTTCATTACTGTCTTCCGACTCGTTGCCGTTCGAATCAACAGCGGTCACAACATAGTAATAGGTCGTGTTGCCAATTGTTGTGTCGTCCAAATATTCACTAAGAGTTATGCTGGTAGCAATGGCAGGATCAGTATAGCCGCTGCCGGCAGTTTCGCTGCGATAAACGTTGTAACTAGCCAAATCGCCTTCAGTGTTATCCATCCAATCCAGGCTGACAGACTGATTACCGGGTTCAGCCGACAGACTAACCGGCGGAGCAGGCGGAGAATTAGATGCGAGCACCGTGATGTTCAAGGCGGCCTGGTCGCTGCCGCCGTTGCCATCGCTGACTTCAACGGTCCAACTGTTTAGACCGACATCAGTGGAGCCGGGTGTTCCACTAAGTGTGCCGTCCGGGGCCACCGTTAGCCAAGCTGGGCCGGAGGCGGGGACTGTTGAAAAAGTAAGCGTATCAAGAAAATTCGGATCGGAGGCGTCGTCGGCAATCGTCGCGCTGTAAGCAAACCCATCCTCTACGTTGGCCTCGACAATCGGATTCGAGGTAAAGACCGGAGGCTGATTAGGCGGCAGCGAGTCTGTGGTGACTCTAAAGCTCCTGTAATCCATTATAAACGGGTTCGTTTTGCCAACAGTTCCTCGTTTACGAGAGCGTGCTGAAAAACCAAAGTAATCACCTGCATAGTTTGCAGCTGAAACGGTTGCAGTAAGATTTGCGGTGAATTCTGTTAGAGGGTCGCTACTTAAAGCGTCTTCGTAGTTAGCGCTAAAGCTGCCGTCAATTTGTATATTGCCGGACGCCAGGAAGGTAATAACGGCTGTGAACGTTGCAATTTTGTTTTCCCCAAAAAAGCTATCATCCCGATTTTTTGTATTGGCGCCACTGACTAAAACAGTTCCATTAATTCCTTCTGCCAGTTGGAGTGCGCCTGCCTCAAAATTAAACAGCAGACACAATCCACCGACTTCCGAATTAGTCACATCACCGAAAAGGTAAATGCCAACCCGGTTATTATCCTCTGAATAGCCGCGGGTAAAATCAACGCGACCCTCAATGGTATAGCTGCTGCCAACCGACCGATCCAGCGTAAATCCTTTATGCAGGCTTGAACTGATAAGACCGGTATTTGCTGTCTGACCGTTGGCATATTGATAGCTTTCAGACTCTAAAAACCAACTTTCCAAACCATTACTCGGAGTACTTGGTGTAAATCCATCAAGTCCATCGTTTTTGGCTCCGAATACTGTAATTAGTCCCGTATTTGGCGTGGCTGAGACTTCATCGCTTTGAATCGGCTCGTTATTCAAATCAACCGCAGCTACTGTGTAGTAATAGGTCGTACCATTATCGACCGAATTATCCACATACCGGAATGGTGTATCCGGCACGGCTGCAATCTCCACAATTTCCACAAAATTACTTCCCGAAGTGGTACTGCGATAGACACGATAACTCTGCAAGTCGATTTCAGTGTTGCCAGTCCAACTCAGGATGACGGATCCGTTATCGCCTATAGCTGATAAACCGACTGGCTTGGCTGGCGGCAAATCATTGACAATAATAGTCACTGTGTCCTCGTCGGTGGCGCCCTGACCATCCGTTACTCTAAGTGTTAAAACATTTGCCCCGATTCCAAGGCTGATCGTTGGACTGACGCCGGTTGCGATTTCAACATCACTTGCATTCAGCCACTGATAGGAGATGCTGCCATCAGTCTCGGAATCAGAGCTACTACTACCATCCAAAGTCACCAATACAGAACCGTCATTATCAGTGTCGTCTATGTCCTGATTGGAACCAGCATTGGCAATCGGAAGCGTATTGCTTGCATTGATTTGAATCGTTACTGTTGCTTCGCTGAAAGCACCGTTATTGTCAGTTACAGTAAGCTTATAGGTGTATGTACCGGTTCCGAGATCGACCGTTGTCGTAGCGGTGGTTGCGATTACATTATCACTCGCATCCAGCCACTGGTAGGAAGCGATAGAACCGGCGTTTTCAACATCGTAACTGCCACTGCCATCCAGGGTGACAGATCTGGAAGTCTGACCATTAAGAAAAGCAAGGGTTTGGTCGGGGCCGGGATTGGCCAACGGAGCCGAATTAACTGCGTTGACGGTGACAGTGACCGTATCACTCTGGTTTACGCCTTGATCATCGGTAATAATGAGCGTAAAAGTATATTCCCCTAAACTTAGATCCACTGTATGTTGAGCAGAATTCGCGATTAAAGAGCCATTTTCATCGAACCATTCATAGGAAACAATGTTTGTAGCGTTGACACCTGCCAGGCTGGCGCTGCCATTTAAGGTAACCAATTCAGAGTCACCTTCACTATCTACCACCACTTGGTTGGAACCAGCATTGGCAACAAAAAACTGGCTTTCATATATGGAACCGTTGCCGCCTGGTTTGCCAATAGTATTCGTGCCGAAAGGCTGACCACCGTCTACCGTCACATTACCTTCCTTACTATAAGCATCCTGATAGTAGACGGCAATGCGTCCACCACCGCCACCGCCGCCATTGGCCTGACCGCCACTGGCATTGCCGCCGTTGCCACCCCGGGCATTGAGCGTACCATTGAGCGTAACAGTGCGTCCGCTTATCAGGATAGCGCCACCACTACCGCCACCGGAAGTCAATTTAGTATCACTTGAGGCGCTGCTGCCACCCCGGACATCGACTACCCCCCTGGCAGTGATCACAAGATTACCTCCTGCGGCCAGGCCAATAGCACCGCCGCCGGCGCCGCCACCTTTCGTAATCGTTCCGCCGGCGCCACTGCCACCGACAAACAAAGCGCTGAGGTCGAGATTTCCATAACTTGATCCAGCAAACCCAGAACTATCTCCACCGTTGCCACCAAAGCCGCCGCCACCCGAAGCTTCTGCACTGCTAGGGCTGCGACCGGGACCCTGGCCATCAAATGGGTCGCCGGTGTTAGCCTGCACGGCATCACCGCCATCGCCACCGCCAGCAATACCAACGCCTTGCGCTTCGTGACTTCCGTTGCCACCTTTTACACTAATTGTCGTGGATACGGTAAGGTCTCCCCTGGAAGCAATTACGATAGGACGAGAGCCGAAGATAACCGGCGGTGTGGTTAGATTGACAGAATCAAAAACAAATACTGCTACCTCCGAATTATCGCTGTTCAAATTAAGCACACCGTAACCTTCCAAGCCCCCACTAACCGCTAGGGAGTCTGTATCAAATACGAGTTCGGGTGTCGTGTCGGTAATCGTACCGATTGTGCTGAAGTTTGCTGTGTTGAGAAGAGTCCCATTGGCAGGAACATACACGCGGACAGTATCAAATCCAGTGTAAGTAACTTCGAGTGGATTTCTCGCAATCTCAACTGGATATGCATCCTCCAAAAGTAGCCGATTCAAACGGACAAGGTCGTCTCCAGTGGGGCTCTGCGCCATAAGATCATTGGTTGCCTGTCTCAAAGTCACCCCTACAGAAAAGATCGAATCATAGATGGAAGCTCCCTCAAGCACACTTTTCAGGTCGGCAATTATAGCATCTTCAAGGGCATCCGAAGGAGTAGTGTTTTCAACGTAACCATTCAGGAGTGTTATCGTTCCCGCAGCTAACCGGCCTTTTAAATATCCGGACACGGATCCATCATTGACCCCGGCGTTTTTCAGTTTGGTTGCCAGGCCGATAAAATCCCTGATGTCACCCAGTGAAAGCAGCGAAGAACCTGAAAAAAGTGTCTCCACTTGTTTATAGGCTAATAGATAGGTTCCATACTGATCAAAGGAGGCATTTGTCGTCGTCGAATCCGGGTCTGTAAAAGTCACTGTACCCTCGCCACTGTTACTGAGCACCTGCCACCCCGCATCGTTTACCGGAACGTCGGGCGGTGTCGACAGCGGACGACTAACAGTCGCCGTAAGTGGTTCGGTAACAGGAGCGCTGGCGGTAGTTATCGGAGACGACTGTTCATGCTGCCAATTTTCAAGCTCACCCCAAATGCTTCCCAACTGTTGACTCGGAATAGTAACGTTGTTGAATCCGGAATTGCCCAGTCGATCGGTTAGCTGTTGTAAGTACAAACTCGACGGTTCTACAGGTGTGCCAGCGCTTTCCCAGATGCCGGTTAATGTTCCGGAGTTGTTCGATCCAACACTGCCAATAGAGAAATTCATGGCTGCTTCGGGTGCATCGCAAATGAAACTATCTGTTGCATAGCAATTCCAAAAAACCGTCTGGGCGCCTGCCCAGCCATGGCCGGATCCGGCGGAACCTCGATTTTTCACATTGATTTGTTTGCCCTTAACATTATCAAAGAGAAGTCCGATCGCATAGCGTTGATGAGGACCAATGTCAGAGTAAGCATTCACAGCAAGACTATCGAGAAAAACATTGGGCCCGTCAGGCTTTGAACCCGTTACAAAATCATGACGCCCTTCTCGGGTGTAGCACCGTTGAACGAGAATAAATGTAGAATCATCAATGTTAAATGAGTAACGCCGCCCACCGGAAATAAGTGATTTCGGATCCAACTGGGCACAGTCTTCTACAGTGACATATTGACTCCGTTCATCCACATTGACGCAGCTGTAGCCAAAGTACTTTGCGGTTACCTGGCGAGCCCAAGCGTTTTCCACTCTCTGAAATAACACAGCATTCCAGCCATGGTTTTCATCCGTTTCACCTGCGAAATCTGATTCCAGCCGCAGCCGCTCAATGCCTACCTGTTGTATTGAGTTGAAGCTGTATTTGTAAACTGTACCACCGCCGTATCGACTTTCTATCGCATGTACTAGCGGTGCATCCACAGTGATTGTGTTGCCGGTAATATCTACGATCGTCCGAGGCGATTGCGCTGAGTAAGCGCCAAAAGTCCAGCCATATTGAGCCATGTCGAGAAGATCAATCCAGGCCTGATTAGGTGTTCGGTTGACAATAATCCGATCACCGAGCTGAAAATTATTACTATTGCTGACATTAAATGAGCGAGCGCCACTAGGAATCAGGACATCTCCTGTTTCATATTCTATAATATCAACCTCTGAGCTAGTGTCTTTGGTCCATCCGCCATTACCCAAAAAATGAAATAAATTGTCTTGTATATTTGCGGTAAAACGAATCACCGTTCCACCGGCATGTTGGCCTTCACCGCGAATAACAATGCCACTATCATTGATTACAAGGGTTTGTGAAACATTGTATGTCCCTGCACGCAAAAGGATAGCGCCGCGAAAACCATTTGCATCCAGTGGCACATAATCGGGACTACTGGGATCAGCAATGTCGTTAATCGCTGCTTGAATACGCACATAGTCGTCCGCAATATTAGGATCGGGATCCAGGGTCTTTACCACCGGCACCCAGGGAATCGCAATACCGCCACCCATGTACCCGGCATGAGAAAAATCGATCATCAGATTGTTCCCGTAGGTAGCTGCGTCGTGTGTAATACTCGGGTCCGCAGGATCTATAGGATCGTTAACCGTCTGCGCTTGATTTGTATAGCCTACATAAACCAAACGCCCTTCATCAGCAGTGCCATCAAATACAGGATCCGGAGAGACTAAACCTGAAGTAGGAGGAGGAGTCTCCTGGGCAAAGAGCCCATAACAGAACGAAAAAAGTAAGCAAAGAAGGAGACTGAAATAGCGCATCATTTTAGTATATCTGTAAAAAATCGAGAAATTGTCTGGATACATACTTCTGGGCAAAGTGCAAAAGAAAGCATGAACATTTCCATAATATATTAATTAATTTAATAAAAAAGGGTTAAATAGAATAACCTAAACAAAACTTATATTCCCGGCCTTCGTAGATCTTCTAATAACTTATAGCTGAATAAAAGTAAAACGTCACAACTCCGGGAACGCCGATTTACCCGTTGGCAGGTCAATATGTTAGTAGTGCGACACTTTAAAGCTAAGCTTGTAAATACTTGTACATATTGCATTCAGGTAGCGCAGCACCATCCCCGGCGCGCATCTGCCTTTTTGATGTAAGATTCGAATAAAGTATGCGTGCAGATAATTATCTGCTTAGCTATAGCGAGCGTACATATTGACTCTCAGGCTCTGCTGATACCGACGGGGACGTCGGCGTTCCCGGCAGCCTATGAAATTCACAAAAAGCGATATTGATGGTTGCAATATCGCTTTAATGGTCGGGCAATCTACTCTTATCCAGCTATAGATTGCACCAACCCAAGCAAGCTAACGACAGTCCTGTAGATGGGCTTGAGGACCGACAAGAGAACTCACGTTCCGAAAAAACTTGAAGCAAAAAAATGAAAAGCCACAGTAACGGCTTTTCCAAAACAACACAGATTATCTGATGAAAACACTTAAATTTGCAGTTCTCCCCGGCGATGGAATCGGTCCGGAAGTCATGAAAGTCGCCCTTAAGGTGCTCGAAACGACCGGCAAACGATTCGATTTTGCGCTTGATTATGACGAAGCTGACATCGGCGGGATCGCCATTGATAACCATGGAACAGCATTTCCTGAAAGTACGAAAAAAATTTGTGAAGGCTCGGATGCCATACTGTTCGGTTCCGTAGGCGGCCCCAAGTGGGAATCATTACCCCCCAGCGAACAACCGGAACGCGCTGCCCTGCTGCCGATCCGCAAGGCATTCTCCCTGTACGCAAACGTACGCCCCGGGTTGCTTTACCCCCAGCTCACAGCTGCCTCACCGCTCAAAGAAGATCGCATCCCCAACGGCATCGACATCGTCTGCATTCGCGAACTGACCGGAGGCATCTACTTTGGTCAGCCGAAGTCAACCACCACGCTTGAAAACGGTGAAGAGCAGGCAATTGACACAATGGTTTACAAGACCAGCGAGATCGAACGCATTGCACAGGTTGCAATCGACACAGCAAAAGCCCGCAAAAATCGTGTTTGCTCCGTCGACAAAGCTAATGTCCTCGAAACTTCAGTGCTATGGCGCAAGGTGGTCACGGCCTACTTTGCCAAACATGCACCCGAAATCGTACTAAGTCACATGTACGTGGACAATGCCGCCATGCAACTGGCCCGTGATCCGAACCAATTTGATGTGCTCTTCACCGAAAACATGTTTGGCGACATCCTATCCGATGAAATGGGTGTCATCTGTGGCTCTCTTGGAATGCTTGCCTCGGCAAGTCTGGGCGCTGAAAAAAATCGCCTCGGTCATCCCTTCGGACTCTACGAGCCCTCGGGAGGCACCGCACCCGACATTGCCGGAAAAGGCATTGCCAACCCCTGCGCACAAATCCTTTCTGCAGCACTCATGCTCCGCTACAGCTTCGGCGAACTCGACGCCGCTGCCGCCATTGAACAAGCCGTTGAAAAAGCAGTAACCAGCGGGGTACGCACGGGCGACATCGCCTTTGGCCTGGAACCGGTCAATACGAAACAAATGGCAAATGCCATTTGCGAGAACATCGAACTCTTTGAACTTTGAACGTTGAATAAGGACATATGGGTTACGAAAAGGAAAACTCTGAATGGAATGATCTTATCGTTGAAGAAGGACGTTCAATCTACGATCTTGAGGAGCGTCTTTTGGAATTTTCCGTGCGATCTATACGCTTGAGTCGAAAAATAGAAACCAGTGAAACTGGCAAACACGTCGCCTATCAACTGCTTCGCTCATCTACATCACCTTTGGCAAATCATGCCTAGGCTCGCAGCTGAATCAGCCAAAGACTTTATTCACAAGTTAAAGATTTCGTTGAAAGAGTTAAGAGAGACTCAACGATGGTTGAAGCTAATCAAGCGCGTACCGTTGGTTGAAAAACCCGATTTGCTTGAAGAGCTCCTTGATGAAACCGATCAACTCATTCGTATACTTGTAACCAGCATAAACACAGTTAAATCCAAAAATAGATAATTCAATGTTCGACGTTTAATATTGAACGTTCAAAGTTCGACGTTCAACGTTCGAAGTTCAAAGAGTTCGACGTTCAAAGAGTTCCCAAAGATGAAATCTTCAGACATTCGCCAGTCCTTTCTCGATTTTTTCGCTTCGAAAAAACACACCATTGTGCCTTCGGCATCGATTATGCCGAGTTCGCCAAACCTGCTCTTTACCAATGCGGGGATGAATCAGTTTGTGCCCTACTTTCTGGGTGAACGGGAAGCGCCCTATGCGCGTGCTGCCGATACGCAGAAGTGCATCCGCGCCGGCGGTAAACACAACGATCTCGAAGATGTTGGCTTCGATACCTATCATCATACCTTTTTTGAGATGCTGGGAAACTGGTCCTTTGGCGATTATTTCAAAAAAGAAGCGATTGAATGGGGCTGGGAATTGTTAACGAAGGTCTGGGGATTTCCGGCAAATCGACTCTATGCCACGGTTTACCAACCGGACGACGGTGACCCTGCCGAATTCGATCAGGAAGCCTACGATTTCTGGAAGACCATTTTTGAAGCGGAAGGCCTGGATCCCGCAGTACACATCGTCAACGGCAACAAAAAGGACAATTTCTGGATGATGGGATCGACCGGACCCTGTGGTCCTTGCTCGGAGATCCATATCGATCTGACTCCAAACGGTGATACCAAGGGCGCACTGGTTAACGCCGATTCTCCCTGGTGCATCGAAATATGGAACCTCGTGTTTATCCAGTTCAATGCCAATGAAGATGGCTCGTTTTCCAATCTTTCCGCTTGTCATGTCGACACCGGCATGGGGCTGGAGCGAGTTGCCGGCATTCTGGCAACGACCAGAAATTTCACCGATTTCAACAATCCGCCCAGCAACTATAACAGTGACCTGTTTGGTTCCGTTTTCGAGCATCTGTCAAAACACTGTGATCACCGGTATGGCTACACGATGCCGGAAGATCGCAACAACCTGAGCACTCTCGAACAGAAAGACTGCGCCTTTCGCGTGATTGCCGATCACATACGCACGCTTTCCTTTTCGATTGCGGATGGCATCCTGCCGGGCAACGAAGGACGCAACTATGTGCTGCGCCGTATTTTGCGTCGCACGGTAATGTTCGGCAAAAAACTGCAAATACCTGAAGGATTCCTATCCAAGCTGGTACCGATTGTTGTTCGTACGATGTCCGATTATTTTCCTGAACTGTACCAACAGGAAACGATTATCATCAAAGTGATCGCCTCCGAAGAAACTGCCTTTAACAAAACTATCGACCGCGGCCTGCAACTCTTTGAAAAACTCTCGACCAATGGAGCAATCACCGGCCGCGAAGCCTTTACACTCTACGATACTTACGGCTTCCCACTCGACCTGACCGAACTGCTCGGGCGCGAGCGCAAACTGATCATTGATACCAAAGGCTTTGAAGCCTGCATGGAAGAACAGCGTCAGCGCGGTCGCACGTCACAAAAAAAACAGGTTATTCGCGCTCATGACACAACCAACGATGAACCGACCGAATTTGTCGGTTTTGACAAAAGCAACCTCACCGACTGTGAAGTTACCGTAAAAGAAGTGCAGGTTGATGACGATGACAGTGTCTGGGCAATTTTTGACAGAACCCCGTTTTATCCCGAAATGGGTGGCCAGATTGGTGATCTCGGAATCATCGAAGGCCCCAGAATGTCCTTTCTCGTAACCGACACGCAAAAAGATGCAGCAGGTCAAATCATTCATCGGATTGAGCTCAACAAAGAAGCGACCAAAGACAACTTTGACCTCACTTCTCTGCCCAAAGACCTGAAAGCACGTGCCAGTGTTTACCTGGATCGCCGTCTTGCGATTCAACGTCACCACAGTGCCACACATATCGTGAACTGGGCGCTACGCAAAGTTCTCGGCAACCATATCCGCCAGGCCGGATCACTGGTTACCAAAGAGCGCCTGCGCTTCGATTTTGCCCACTACGAAGCACTATCGACAGAGCAACTTGCAGAAATCGAGCAGATGGCAAACGCTGCTGTTATCGAAAACTCCAGCGTCGAAGCTCACGAAATTCCCTATGACCAAAAGCCGGACGACGTCGTTGCTGTTTTTGGTGAAAAATACGGTTCTGTCGTTCGCGTCGTTGATATTGGCGGCTTTTCAAAAGAACTTTGCGGCGGCACCCATGTACAATCAACCGGTGAGATCGGGCTGATCAAAATTGTATCCGAAAGCAGTATCGCCACCGGCACACGCCGCATCGAGGCTGTCTGTGGAGCGGCCGCTGCAAAACTGATGCATCACACCTATGACCAACTGCACGGGCTCGCCAACAAACTACGCTGCAAAACTGAGGATATTGAAGAAAAGCTCGAAGCCATGACTGCCCAGCGCAAAGAACTTGAAAAAGAACTTAGGCGCCTGCAGCAAAAAGCAGCCGCAAACCAGGCTAGCGAACTGGCGGCAAAGGCCACCGATCTAGCTGAGGGATTGAAAGCGCTCGTTGCTGTAGTTAAGGCACCGAATCCAAATGAATTGAAAAACATGGCGACCGCACTCGGACAGAAACTTGGGGAAAGCGTTGTTGTGCTAGCTGCCGAGTTTGGCGACAAAATCAGTGTCGTCACCGTCTCCAGTCCAAAAGCAATTGACCAAGGCTACAAAGCCGGCGACATCGTACGCGACCTGACCTCAAAACTGGACGGCAAAGGCGGCGGCAAACCCAACTTCGCAATGGGCGGCGCTCCAAACAATGGAACGCTCAAGAGTGTGATGGATGCTTACACTATGTGAGAAGGTTTGAACAAAAACAGTTAGCGCGCGTGCCTCTGGCACCGCATTGGATGTTCCAAGACGTTCCCCAACACTAGGCGAATGCGGTGCCGGAGGCACGCGCGCTAACTTTAAGAAAACACTCTTCTTACAAATCTCTGAATTGCCGTGTGAGTCATCTTTTTTCCTTAAATAACCGATAGTACAGCAAACCTGTTAGTGCCAGAGCATGTTCAATTGTTTGAGAACGTGCCCACTCGACCACTTCACTTTCCGGCAGCACGCGCACTTCAATCTCTTCGTGTTCGTCCCAATCAATGCCGGATGCATCCAGTTCGACGTCATCGGCAAACACGAAGTGACACTGGTTATTCAAAATCGCCGGATTTGGACGGCAGCGACCAATGTACTCACCCCGCTTTGCAGTATAACCGGTCTCCTCGCGCAATTCGCGTAGTCCAGCCTCAACCGGATCTTCCCCTTTGTCGATAATACCGCCCGGAAATTCCCAAGAGAGCGCATTGCTGCCACAACGAAACTGACGGATTAAAACCAGCTCACCGTTTGGAGTGCGAGCAATCACAATCACCCAGTCACGCGAATCAATATAGTAGAATTCGTTGTCCTCGCTTCCCCTCGGATGACGGTAACGCCGTGCCCTTAAATCCCAAACACGGCACTCATTAAGTAGGCGGTCGTCCAGAAGCTCCCAACAATCCGGTTTGGTGGACTCATTTGACTCAGACATTACTCCGCTGGAATAGTGATTTTTTGACCAATCGCCAGACGTCTGGGATCTGCATCTGGATTTGCATCGATGATTGACTGAAGGGAAACACCAAATCTGGCTGCAATTTTACCAAAAGTGTCTCCGGATACAATCGTATATTTACGTTCTGCACTGGGGTTTTCCGGAGCATTATCAACAGCGCCTGAATCTTCAACAGCTGGCTTATTTGATCCTATGGCAACCGGACTCACTCGCACCCTGCCGGCTTTGATTTCGTTCAACTGATTTGCTGTCTTTACAATCTGTTCACGATTTTTACTCAGCTCACTGGCAAGTGTTTTCAAGGCCTTTTCACTCTGGGAGTTATAAACCTTCAGCCGGTTAATAATTCTTTCCTGATCCGAAATCTTCGTTTCTAGCCCGGCAATTTGTGAGTCAAAAAAAGTGACGGCCTTCTCTGTTTCTGCTGCGTTAGTCGTGCTTTCCTGGATTGAAGTATCGATTGAGTTAAGGCGTTTGTTCGCACTGAACCCAAAGTACAAACCCGACGCTCCCAGAACCATAGCCAGCACTGCGATAGCAATCGGGATCATGGTGCCGGAAGGCTGCACATCTTCTTCATCCATAGCTTCGTATTTCATAATTTTGAAGACCTTAGGTAGGTTTGGGAAATTGTGCAAGCAAGGGAATTTGAACATTGTGTTTTGAACTCCTAACTACTAATTGCTCTCAAGATGGATTTCTCATTTCGTCCAGATGCTGAACAGGTATTGAATGTCACCGAACTCACTCGCCAGATTAAAGTACGGCTGGAAGATTCGTTTACCCAACTCTGGGTTCAGGGAGAGGTCTCCAATCTGCGGCGGCAAAGTTCCGGGCATATCTACTTCTCGCTCAAGGATGCTGAAAGTCAGCTGCCCTGTGTGCTATTTGCTCGCGATGCAGTCCAACAAGGCTTTGACCTGACGGATGGGATGGAAGTGATCCTGTTTGGCAATCTTTCTGTTTATGAACCGCATGGTCGCTACCAGCTAGTTGCCAAAATCGCGCTTCAAAGCGGACAGGGACAACTACAGCTAGAGTTTGAGCGCCTCAAACGAAAGCTGGCTGCCGAGGGTCTTTTTGAAAAAGAGCGCAAGCAACCCCTGCCCATCATCCCGATGCGTATTGCAGTCATAACATCCCCCACAGGTGCGGCCATTCGCGACTTTCTACGTATTCTGCAACGACGCAACTATCAAGGCAATGTGGTTATCTTTCCCGCTCGTGTACAAGGCAAGGAAGCTCCGAAAGAACTGGCTCAGATGCTTGAATATGCTACTGCAAGCGAGGGTTTCGATCTTATCATCCTCACCCGTGGAGGTGGCAGTATTGAAGACCTGTGGGCCTTCAATGACGAAGCACTTGCCCGCAAAGTTGCGGACTGTCCAGTACCCGTCATTTCCGCAGTGGGACACGAGATTGACAATGTGCTGACTGATTACGTTGCAGACAAACGCGCCGAAACACCCTCTGCAGCTGCCGAACTAATTTCTTCTCTGGCACTGGAAGCAAAGCAACGATTGCTGGAAGCCAAAAAGAATCTTTCTGAGCGCGTACAGTCAGAATTCACGAATCGAAGTCGTCATCTAGATGCACTGAAATACAAAATAAAGCTCATTTCGCCACAAAACCAGGTACAAATGCTGGGCATGAAACTGGATGATCTTGAAAACCGATTAAGCCGATCCCTGAAAACACGCCTGGGGCGCGAACAATCAAGATTAGCCTGGACCACACAACAACTGACCGAAAATCACCCACGCAATCGAATTCATTTGGCACGTCAATCCATTGGCAATCTTGAACATAGTCTCGAACGTGCAGTCCAAGCTGCTATTCACTTAAAGAAAGAACATTTAATCCATCTACAAAAACGACTGGAAAACAGTAGCTTACAGGCCACACTCCAGCGCGGCTACGCAATCCTGAAAGACAGTGAAGGCAACATCGTTGACAGCATTCAAAAAGCAAAACCCGACGACCGGATCAACGCTCATTTACACGATGGCGAACTCCCACTCAAGGTGCTGCAATAGGTTCTTCTAATTTCGAATATTCGACGTTCAACGTTCGATGTTCAACGTTCTAAAGGGCCTTGGCAAAAACCGCCTCGATTTCCTCGTAAGGCTCAACACCAACGGAAATGCGGATCAAATCAGGCGACAGGCCCACTTCTTTTAGAAAGGCACGCCCTTGTTCCTCCGTGACCAAATCATAGTGCGCCAAATACATAAAGGGCGAAAGTGATGTCGTTTGCATGCCAAAACTGGGGCCTTTAAATACATCTACTTTGTCGTAAAACGATTGCATGGAGCCTACCAGTTCGATCGAAATCATGGCGCCACCACTGCCAGCACTACGCGCATATTTGGCGTGGATCGGTGAATAGGTAGAATAGTAAACCGCGCTCACTGCAGAATGTGACCGCAAAAATTCAGCCAATCGCGCAGCATTTGAGTTCATTTGAGCAACTTTTTCTGCAGCGTCCTGCATCTCGTGCGCCAGCCGTCTGGTATCGCCCACGAAGGGTTCTATGTAAAATTCCGGAACAGTCGATTTCAATGTCTCATAATGCGATGACTGCGCATTCAGTGCTAGCGAACCGATCATAATATCACCTTCATAGGCCGCATACTTGGTCAGGCTGTTTACCAGAACATCCGCGTACGGCAGTACATCCACATTAAAAATAGAGGACACGGTTGGATCGATGATTAGCAATCCACCCAGCCTATGCACTGCCTCGGAGATACGCTCCAGGTCACACACCTGAACCAGTGGATTAGTCGGACACTCCACGACGACACCGGCAAGCCGATCGCCCAGAGCTGTTAGCTTTTCAATAATTGCGTCCGTATCGGTAACATCATAACAATACTCTAGAGCCTCATCCTCCTCCAAGAAGGTTTTCAGCACACAACCGGAATCGAGATACAGCCAGCCCAGTTGCACCCAGCAAGTCTTTTCACGACGTTTTTGAACTGCCTGGACTGCACGAAATCCGGTGTAAAATGCGTTCATACCGGATGTACACAACCAAACATCTCCCTTATTACAGCCATAGAGTTCAGCCAGTCTGGCAGTTACCTCTTCGTGTGCATCTCCGCTAAAAAGTGTCTCTTTATGTGGCCTGAATAAGCGCCCGATTTTCAATAGCAAGGCTTCTGCATGACGAGATGAAATGCCACACCCAACATGTTGCAGGTAGCCATATATTTTGTCGGCCATTTCAGCATCGACCGCATCAAAATGAACTAAGTGCAGTCCTTTCTCCACCTCAACTGAAATCACTTTTTCACCCGTATACTCCAACAAATCCCGAACCGCATTTGCAGATGCAACCAGGATGCCATCCCGATCCTTCGATACTTCCCGATCCAGAAAAAGATTGGTCAACCGACGAACGTACGGATGCAGAACAAAGCGCGGGTAGCCCACTTTTATAGCAGACAGCACCCGAGAGTCACCTTCCTCATAACCGCAAACATCTGCAAGCGTTGGCAAGCTGCTGGCAATCGCATGCGGACTTTCGATAATTGGTTCACCAAGCTGAAGATGACGAAAGTTATTCATGAAAACTTAGGAATGAACTGTTTCGGGCCATTTGGCCAGATTTTAGTAAGCATTAATCCTGATTAAGCTCATCGAACTCTTCAAAAGACTCTGCGGCAACGAGAGAGCGTTGTCCTCCAGCACGGCGACACCATCGACAAGCTCAGTTCAGGCGAGCGCCAAGAATTCGACGTTCGATGTTCAATGTTCGACGACGTTCATTCCGGCTTCGCCGGAATCGTGGGATGCCAATCCAGGCCAATGTCTTTCCAGGTACTTTGATGGACAGGCGCACCGGTTGAGATGAAATCGAGACCCAGAGTACTGAGTTCTGACAGCGAATTGAGTCGGATATTACCGCTGGCTTCAGTGCAGGCTCGATCGCCAATTAAATTAATGGCCGCTTTGAGTTCATTGATGGTGAAATTATCAAGTAGTATAATGTCCGCACCGGCATCCAGAACCGGTTGAATCTGATCAAGCCTGTCCACTTCGACTTCTATTGGGAGATTAGTACAAGTATTAAGAGCCAAACGTACCGTCTCACTTAGGCGGTTACCCTGGCTGGCGCCAGCGACAGCCAGATGGTTGTCCTTAAGCATCACCCGGTCAAAGAGGCCGATGCGATGGTTGTAGCCACCACCACATGCAAAGGCATATTTTTGTAGGACTCGGTAGCCCGGCAGAGTTTTTCGCGTGTCGAGTAGTACGGTTTTACCAGATCCTATCGCATCGACATACTTGCGTGTCTCGGTAGCAATGCCTGTAAGATGTTGAAGGAAATTGAGAATGATACGTTCTGCCTGAAGCAGAGCGGTTGCCGACCCGCTAAAAGAGCCAAGCGACTCTCCTGCTGCGACCGGATCGCCATCTTTGAGATCTGTTTTAAACTGAGCCGTCCCACCGTAGGCCTCCAGTATGAGTGGGGCCAAGCCAAGCCCACAGACGATCAACGATTCGCGGGCGATCAATCTTGCTGTTCCATTGGCGCCTTCGGGCATCAGCACGGTTGTTACATCGCCCAGTTGATTTGGCGGATTTTTCAGGCCCGCACCGGCGAGATCTTCAATCTTTGCCAATCCGACAATCTGGCGCAGATAATCCTGATCGAGGTCATCCCAGCAAAGTTGTCTTTTAAGGTCCGATGAACTGTATCTACGCTCTTCGGGCATGCTCGAAACCTTTTCTATAAGCGCTGGACATCTGTTGCCAAGGTTTTGTCTTTAGCTTTCTGAAGTGTGATCCAGTCCGCCATGATACGTGCGCTTTCACGCAGGTATATGTCGAAGTTAGGCTGCTTTTCCTCGTCCTCTTCGTTTTCGGATAACTCAGGCTCTGTGGTATTGGCTTCGAGATTTTTCTTTGAAAGTGCATCCTGTTCTTCCGCAACTTTTAGAATGTAATCTTCGGACTCAAAAATGTCTTTGGTTAATGTCTCGTAGACCTTATCAAGTTTTTCTATGTATTGCTGATCTTCTATTTTGCGAGCGATACGTTTTTCCAGATTGAGCGAGATAGCTTTCTCTTCGCGGCGCTTTCGTCGCCATTCGATCTGTTCTTTTAAGAATTCAAATTCAGCCAGTGACTGCTGACGGTCCTCGCTTTTTTGAGCGAGTACGGTTTCCAGAGTAAGGTCGTCGTCACCTACCGTTTTCTTTAAAAGTGTCAGACCTTGCCAGTCTTTTTCCCATTCGACTGGATCGATCTCCCCCCATGGCAGCGCATGTGGCAGATCGGATTCGCCTATGGGCAGAAACTCGTTTACAGAGGGCAATGTAATATCGGAACGCACGCCTTTGAGTTGCGTCGAGCTACCACCCGGGAGGTAGAATTGTTTGATCGTGATTTTTGAAGCAACCGGGCGTGCTTTTGGCTTCAGTGCAGGGTTGAGCCAGGAGATATTCAGAACGTCGTTCATCTGATAAACCTCCTGCACCGTTCCTTTGCCGTGAGTGGATGAGTTTCCGACAATGAGTGCACGATCGTAGTCTTGCAGGGCACCTGCCACGATTTCTGATGCGGAAGCACTAAAACGGGACGTGAGTAAAATAAGAGGGCCGGCCCATTCAACTTTCGGGTTTCGGTCGGAGAGCACACCGATGCGACCATTTGCGCTGCGCACCTGAACAACCGGACCATACGGGATGAAAAGGCCCGACAGGCGTACCGCTTCACTCAGAAGGCCACCGCCATTCATGCGAAGGTCGAGGATGATACCCTGTGCACCTGCAGAACGTAATTTGCCAAGGAGTTCAGTGACATCGTCGGCAGTAGTTGTGAGTGAGCCGCCGGCACCAATATTTCCATAAAAGGAAGGGAGTTCAATCACGCCGACCAAGATATGGTCCTTTTCACCGTTGGGAACCTCAATCAATTTTGCAGAGGCTAGATTGGCCGTGAGTTTTACTTCGTTGCGCGTGATCAGGATTTCCTTGCGTACGGATGGGTCACTCGCAGAGCCGGGGCGAATCAGGAGACGCACCGCAGTGCCTTTTTTACCTTTGATTTTTTGGACGATGTAGCGCAACTGCATATCGACCACATCTTCGAGTTCACCCTCTTTACCCTGTCCGACTGCAAGTATTTGATCTTCGTCATGGAGGAGTCCTGATTCCTCGGCAGGTCCGCCGGGCAAAATCTGTTTGATGGTACAGATGCCATCGACATCCTGCAGCAGTGCTCCGATGCCGAAAAAGGAGTTTTGTACGGACGTGTTGAAATTTTCGAGTGTGTTTGCAGAGAGAAAGCTGGAGTGTGGGTCGAAGAGTTGTGTCATCGAGTTGATGAACGATTCCTGTACATCCGCAGCCTCACGATTCATGGTGTAAGAGAGGTTGCGTTTGTAGCGACGACGGATCTTTTCGCGGGCGGCATCCAGAGTTTCAGCTAAGAAGTCTTTGTCATTCAGTAGACGTTGTATCTTGCTGGGATCATAGGCTTCGTCTTTGGGATCTTTCACGACGTCCGGGTTTTCGGGTTCTCCCAAAGAGACGTCTTCTTCTTTTTCTTCGCTCGCCAGCGACAGGAGTTCGTTCAACAGTTCATACTTTAGACGACGTTCCCAGAGGCTAGTGCTGGTTGCTTCGTCTGCGGGCCAGTCCATCTCACTTCGATCCGGTGTGAATTCATCGTCTTTGCTAAAGTCAAAATCCTGTTCGAGTCGTTCTTCGGCCCAATCGGTCCAGTATTGAGCTTTTTCCTGGTAGGCTGAATAAATTTCGAAAGCGGGGTAGAGATTACCTTTTTGCAGAAATTCTTCCATTGCATCACCAAAGCGAAAAATAAAGTCGTCCACTTCACTACGCAAAAAATACATGTGGCCGTAATCAAACGTCTCAATAAAAGATTCGACGATTTCAGTGCCGTCGAGCGATTTCATGCTTCCGCTGAGGTAATGCCGTGAATTAATTGTATCCACCGCCCAACGGGTCTGTGCATCCAGTTCCCCGGATTGCTCAAATCCGGTGCAAATGGAAAGCTGAAGTAGTATTGCCAGGAGTGCTATGAAACTGATACGAAACATAATTTTAGATTTTAGCTGCATTTAACTTAAAAAGTAGAGTTGGTAAAAACATAATAAGTTCCTTGATAAAACAGCATTCGGCGGGTTTTGGTCTAACGCTTGAGAAGCTCTTTTGCTTTTTCCAGAGTTTTCTTTTCAGTGTCTTTCAAAGAGCTAAAGCCCGAAGTATTGATCTTGTCGAGAATACGATCAACTTCCTTTTGGAGATCTTCGCGGCTCCGGCTTGGACGATTTACCTGATAGCCGAGGGCTGATCCGGTCTTTTTACTTCGTTTTAGCCATCTGGGTAATTCGATTCTTGGCTGACTAAAAATCCCTCCGGAGGCGGACTGTCTGCTGTAGATATAATGAAAGTAAATGACGCCGGTGAGAAATCCACCAAGATGGGCGGAATGAGCGGTACTGGGATATTGGGCCGACAATTCCGAGAACAATAACAGATACGTAGATACGCCTAGAAATCCCCAGAATATCCACTTTGGCTTAACGGTTAGCGGAATGATAAAGAAAAGTAAAAGAGTGATTGGCCGCTCGGGAAAACGCATGCAGAAAAAAGCAATCAGGGCACTGCATGCAGCCGATGCACCGATAACTGAATTGACGCCATTTAAGTGAAAAAAGATGTAGGCCAACCCACCCATAATGGCACCACTTAAGTAGAGAATGAAAAAATGTTGTTTCCCCAGCAGTGGTTCAACCATGCGACCGATGAAAAAGAGAAGCATCATATTGCCAAGAATATGCCATATTGACATAGAGTCATGCAAAAATGCGTAAGTAACGACAGTCCAGACCTTGAGCTCTTTGAAGTTTTCTGTGCTGAGCGATACCCAGTTTTTCAGAAACGCCTGCCCACTGCCATCCGGAAAACTCACGTTAACGACCTGCTGAAGCACAAAAATACCGATTGTTACGATGAGAAGAATCTTTACTGCGCTGATCTGTCTGATGGAAGGTGTTTCCTGGGGGCGCATGTATGAGCGATCGTATAGCATAGGGATGGGTAAAAAAACTATCGAATTAAGTAACCGAGGCAATATGAAAGGTGTCGATTTGCATTTAAATAGATGCAGCAAATGCGTGGATTAAATTTAAGACAAAACGGCTATTTTGGGATAAATGCAAATCTTTAAAGAACTGCCTTCCCGCTTGACTTAAATTTAAAACAAGCAATTGGTTTCAAATATGGCAGAAAAAGATGAAAAATGGCCCGAAAACGTGTCCGGGAAATTCTATGTGGATGAGCAGTGTATTGACTGCGATCTCTGTCGTGAGACCGCGCCGGATTTTTTCACTCGTAACGAAGACGGTGGCTATTCCTTTGTCCACAAACAACCTGAATCCGACGATGACGTCGCTCTCTGCATGGAAGCACTGGAAGGCTGCCCGGTCGAAGCGATTGGTGACAACGGAGCCGAAGACTAGGAAACTCTTTGAACATCGAACGTTGAACATTGAACGTCGAATGTTTTAAACGCATTCGGGTAGCGCGTCACCGTCACCGGTGCGCTACCGCGTTGTGCAAGCTTGAGCATTCAAACTTTCGTGCGGTGACGGAGGCACACGGGCTACCTTATTGCTTGTTCGAACCTTTTTGCAGACAAGTGTTACACCTTCTCCTTAAAGTCCGCTTAAAATATTCGACGTTCGACGTTCGAGGAGTTCCGGCTTTTGCCGGACTAGGAGTACTGTTTCCAAATATTTGGGTAAAAGAGTACCAGAACTGCATAGAGTTCCAGTCGACCGAGAATCATCAGTAGCGATAGATAGACTTTCGTAAAACTATGCAGGAATCCGAAGTTCTGAGTCGGCCCTAGTGAATCAAATCCGGGGCCGATGTTGAACAGTGTCGCTTGAACACATGAGAATGTTTCCATGGGTGTTAGCGCAGGTTCAATACTTGAAACGTAAAACATCGAGATGATGCAGATAGTGATGTTAAGCGTTACAAAAATAATAACACTTTGGATGGTTGATTCTTTTAAGACTCGTCCGTTGATCCTGATCGGCCGGGTGAGGTTTGGCCGAAAGGAGAGTACAACACTTTGGAGCACAGTCTTAACGGCAATAATGGTTCGTACCACTTTGATCCCACCACTGGTAGAGCCGGAGCAACCGCCGATCAGCATGAGCATCAGAAGGATGATTTTTGCAGATGTCAGCCATGAATCAAAGTCCGTGCTTGAGTAGCCGGTGGTTGTCATGATCGATACGGCTTGAAAAACGGCTGTACGAAAGCTGTCATGGGTGGGCAATTCCCCAGATTGTTCGACCAGGTAGAGCGTCAGCAGTAGTGAACTCACGATGAGAATCCCTAGGAAACAGGTAATCTCGTCGCGATCCCTGAACCTGTTTTTACGCATTAGCAGAAGGTTGATTACAAATACAAAGGTAATTCCTCCAAGAACCATAAACAGAATGCAAATCCACTCCAGGAGCGGACTTTGAAACTGTTCCATACTCATCGCTTCCGTGCTAAAACCACCGGTTGAGACGGTGGTCATCATATGGTTGACTGCCTGAAACCACGTCATGCCTCCAAATTTGTAAGCGAGCATACAAGTCGTCGAAAGACCGAGATAGTAAAGCATGAGATAGAAGGCTCCGCTTTGGATACGGCCGTGGTCAAAGTCTGAAGATGCGCCCGAGGATTCGTTACTGAACAGGATCTTTGCGCCGGCGCCCAGAGATGAGAGGATCGCAACGAAGAAAACGACCACACCCAGCCCGCCAAACCACTGGCTGAGTGAGCGCCAAAACAATAGGCTTTTGGGGAATTCGTAAAAGTTTGGAAACGCCGTCGCACCGGTAGTGGTTAGTCCGGAAGTGCTCTCGAAAAGTGCATCTGCAAACGTACAATCCTCGACGATCAGAAAGTAAGGCAGCGCACCGACGGTCGATGCCGTTATCCATGAGAGCCCAATCACGCAAAGTGCTTCGCGGCGAAATAGCTTCTTCGAGCCCCTTTTACCGATCCTCAGTAATATCCCACCAGTGAACATGCAGATGACGATGGTCGCGATAAATGCCTGGGTGGATGGATCCGTGATCTTTTCTCCAGTCAATGTCCCAGCCAGTATGCAGCATGTGAACGCGCCGGAGAGCGATATGAGAATCATGCCCAGAAGCCTGTAAATAATTGCAGTATTCATCGCTTTTCAGAATTTTTTACGGTGGCGACTATTCGTTAATTCATGGTTCGATGTCCATCAACATTCTAAACCAAACGTTTTACAAGGGCTTTTTCCTGATCTTTGCTTACCATAACAACAACGCGGTCGCCTGCCAGAATGATATCATCTGCCGTTGGGACTTTGGCCTTGTATTTGTGCTGAAGCGCGATCAACAGACTGCCGCTTGGCAATTGTATGTCCCGGACACTGCGGCCGATGCAAGGGCTGGCATGGCTGATGCCGATTTCCAGAATGCATATGTTTTGATCCGGCATTTCAGCCAGTGTAGTGACCAGTCTGGGTGAAAGCGTGTGCCGCATGAAATTTGCAGTGGCACTGCGCGGAGATACAACCGTCTCGATGGATAAGGTAGTTCTCAGCATATCCAGCAGGTCATCGTAATCGCCCTTGTTGATCAACAGCTGGACATGCTTGGCACCGAGCTTCGAGGCTTGGACACAGGTCAGGATGTTTTTTTCATCGTCTTTGGTGCAACCAACAAAGTAGTCGACACTGCCGATTTGTTCTTCTTCGAGTAGCCGTAAAGAAGTGGCATCGCCGTGGATAACAGTGATATGGGGAAACCGTTCCGCCAGGTTCTGACACTTAAGCCAGTCTTTTTCGATGATGCGGATTTTAAAACGAGGATTACTTAGAAGTTTAACCAGATTGATCGCTGTTTCAGTGGCTCCGAACAGGACGACGCGGGAAATCTCAACTCTTTTTCCAGGGTCAAACTTTTCACGTAGATTCAGCAGCGCGTCCGGATGTCCAAAGTGCGTTACCAGATCGCCGACTTGCATGATGCTTTCAGCGTTGGCAATTTCACTTTGACCTTCCTGGCGCTGTATGTATCCGATTCGGACCCGTGAATCGAGCTTTAGGTCTTTTAGCTTTTTTCCGATCAACCGGGAGCCTTCTGCCACGCGGTGCTGTTGGACTTCAATCTGACCGCGGGCAAAGCGTTCCACGGCGACGCGCCCGGCACCGCGAATTTCCTTGGCCAGCTCTGCGGCACAGATCGCTTCCGGATTGATCAGCAGATCAATGCCGAAGTGGAGTTGGTAGTTGACCACAGAGCTGTCGTTGTAGGTTTCGTCGTGGATGCGGGCAATCGTGCTTTTCGCACCCAGACCCTTGGCGATGGAGCAAGAGATCACGTTTGTATGGTCATCACTGGTCATTGCGAGAAACGCATCGCAACGGGTGATATCGGCATCGACCAATTGTCGGGCGGAGCTGCCGTTGCCATTGACGATGCGTGCATTTTGCTCTTCATCCAGCTTCTTGCAGCGTTCCTGCGAGCGCTCGATCAGCGTTACGTTGTGCCCGGCATCCGAGAGCGTCGCACACAGATTATGGCCTACCTCACCAGCTCCCACGATAATTATTTTCATAACAAAAAAAAGAGTCCTTTTACGGATTTAGATCAAAACTTCAACTGCAAAGCGGGCACATTCGCCCGGTTGCACCTGATGCAGGCCCTTCCCGTGTTCTGCACTATTTGGAGGACCCATCCAGGGCTCAACACAATAAAACGGACTTTCTGCCGATTCGCTCCAGATAACAAAAGTGTTTTCAGGGGATGCCGTATCAGTATCCTGTAAAATGCGTACGCGCAACTCCTCGTCGCTATCCGACAAACGTACGCGCGCGCAGTCTCCACTCAGGTCTGTAAAAATACGGTCGCTGTTTTCCGGGTTGCCAAAGGAATCGGCGGAATTAAAGGGTGCGACTGGAGTCAACGAGCCATCGGCCGCATGGGTGTAGCAGGACGTGGCAGGAATATCAAAATGGTAATCTCCGCGCACCGTATCTGGTCGCCAGGGCAAGGCAAAGTAGAAGTGGTGACCGGCGGACCAGAGGATCGGCTGTTGATCAAGATTTTCCAACGTCAGGAAAACCTGCAAAGATCGTTCGCCGAACACGTAGCGGACACGAAAACGATACTGGTACGGATAGGCGGCATGCGTTTCTTCGGTCGAGCATAATTCAGCCGTGAAGCCGTGATCGTCGACCTCGAGCAGAGCAAACTCGGAATTGCGGGCAAAGCCGTGCATCGGCATCGGACGCACAATGCCGCGGGCATCCGGCCAGTAGCCGCGTTTACCTTGATGAAAACTGCGTGCTGAAAATGGGAAAAGGATAGGATTGCCGCCCCTGACCTGATGAAATTCGTCGAAGTTAGCATCTTCCGGCCAGTAAATAACCGACCGTTCGGCACCATCCGCATGTTTCAAAGACCAGTCCATCAGGCGCGCACCCAGCTCCGGCCTTGCGGTAAACGTTGAACCGCCGCACTGCCAGCGGTGAAGATCAATACCATTTTGATTAATTATATCCATAAGACCTCAAACATGTGCAATCATTTGTATTTGAAAACAGCAAAGTTCACACAACTTCAACGCAGGCGTGCGCTTTTGTTTCGCAGGCGTGCGCTTTT
>CAWUII010000031.1:0-29236 GCA_963922575.1 uncultured Opitutia bacterium | reverse complement strand
AATTGTTAACCAATTATTCGATTGCTTTAACAATGCGACAACCTAGAACCGAATTATGTCCGTTACACTTGAATCTGCTCGCAAACTCTATGACCTGCCAATCACTACGCTGATCTTCCGCGCACAGCAGGCGCATCATGAATTTCAGGATCCAGCTGGAGTGCAACTCTCTATGTTGCAATCCATCAAAACAGGCGCTTGTCCGGAAGACTGTAAATACTGTGCACAATCTTCGCGTTACACGACCTTTGTTGATCGTGAACCACTGATGAATTCTGCAGAAGTACAGGTGGCTGCAATCAAAGCAAAAGCATCCGGAGCGTCGCGCTTTTGTATGGGCGCAGCTTGGCGCGGCGTCTCCAATGAGCGTCAATTTGAAAGTGTACTGGAGTCTGTCCGTGCGGTTGATGGCATGGGCATGGAAGTCTGCTGTACACTCGGTCTGTTGACAGAAGACCACGCCAGACGTCTAAAAGAAGCCGGCATGACGGTTTATAATCACAACCTGGACACATCGCGCGAATATTACAGCGAAGTGATCTCCACTCGCTCTTACGACGACCGTTTGGAAACACTCAAAAATGTCCGCAAAGCCGGTCTTGAGGTTTGTTCGGGTGGTATCATCGGCATGGGTGAAACCGAAGACGATCGACTGAATTTGCTGGTTGAGCTGGCCAATCTCGACCCACAGCCTGAATCTGTCCCGATCAATGCACTCGTTGCCGTCGAAGGCACACCTATGTCAGATCAGGAGCCGGTAGATTCGATCGAATTTGTTCGTTTGATTGCTGTCGCACGTATTTTGATGCCGCGCTGCACAGTGCGTCTTTCCGCAGGACGCAACTCCATGAGCGAAGAGACGCAGGCGCTTTGTTTCGTGGCTGGGGCAAACAGCATTTTCATCGGCAACAAGTTGCTGACAACTGCCAATCCGGAAGCTACTGAAGACGAAAAAATGCTGGAACGCCTGGGCCTACATCCATTGGACCCAAATGTTGCACGTGAGAAGCAAGGCCGTTCACCCATGGTGGAACATCGAACTTTGAACGTTGAACATCGAACGTTGAATACTTAATTCTGAAAGTCCGATAATAGTATAAGTTTAATGTTCGACGTTAGCATCGCCACATTCAAAGTTTAACGTTCGGCGTTCGAAGTTCAAATGGTCACCTACTTTATAACTGCCAACGACACTGAAGTCGGCAAAACGTATGTAACAGGCCTGCTCGCACGCCATTTCGCGAATCAGGGACAATCGGTGCAAATTGTAAAAGCGGTCGAATGTGGCGACTCGGGCGATGCCGAATGGGCGCTTAAGTTTGCTGATTCCAGTCAGGTAACTGCGCATAGACTGCTACACTACCCGGAGCCACTGGCTCCACTTGCCGACGAAAATGTTACCGAAGGTGCACCTACCCTTGCGGCTATACTCAATGAACTCGAAAAATTACCCAAAGCAGATGTGCGACTGATCGAAGGAGCCGGAGGAGTTGCAGTGCCGATTGACCCGAAAGGTAAGGATTGGCTGGACCTGATTGATGCGATTCTACCGGATCGAGTGATTGCAGTCGTTGATAATCGCCTGGGGTGCATTAATCAAAGTCGCTTGCTGCACGCTTATTTTGGTGATCGTCCGCATGCTTTTATCCTGAACGAAGTAACGCCAGCAGTTAGAGCAGTTAAAGCATCGAATGTAGCCGCGCTTAGCGATCACAGAATTCCATTGCTAGGCTGTGTAAAGCCAAGGGCTAAAACTATCGATTTCCTGGATAAAAGCCTTCTGGATATAAACAACGTACCTTCAAAAAAGGTTTCCGAGGCAACGAACCCACGGTACAAAAAACTGGAAGACCGCAAAAAGAATTCCGCTTTCCGTGAATTAAAAGCCCGTAAATACAATGATAAAATACTCAATCTTTCAGATAACGACACACTGGGCCTACGCAATCATCCGGCACTGATCGAAACCGCACAGTTGGCAACGGAAAAATGGGGAACTTCTTCTTCGGCGTCTCCCCTGATCAGCGGTTACACTGAAGTACATGCAGAACTGGAAAATGAGCTAAGCGATTGGTATGGCAGAAGGCCTGCGCTGATTTGGAATAGTGGATATGCGGCCAACCAAGCCGTCCTGAAACTTTTTATCGATCACAACGATCTAATTATTGCGGATCGGCTAATTCACAACAGCTTGATAAGCGGTATCTTACAAACAGGCGCACGGCTTATCCGATTTCGCCACAACGACCTAAATCATCTGGAGACACTGCTCAAAAAACATCAGGGCGAACGGAAGATTCATCTCGTTACGGAAAGTGTGTATTCCATGGACGGCGATTATCCGGATCTTGCAGAAATTGCCCGGATAAAAGCAAAATATCCGTTCAACTGGTTTTTGGATGAAGCACACGCTCTTGGCTGGTATGGCCACACCGGATCGGGTCTTGCTGAAGTATTCGATGTTCTCGAACATGTTGATATTCTCATCGGCACTCTTGGCAAAGCACTGGCTTCATCAGGCGCTTTTACCATTTTCAAAGAAGACTGGATGCGTGATTACAGTATCAATGAAGCGGGGGAGTTTATCTATTCGACTTACCTGCCACCTGCATCGGCAGCGTCGGCAATCACTGCAATCAAACTGGCACAGGCACACCCTGAATGGCGAAAAACAGCTCAGGCGAATGCACGTCGATTCCGCAATAGATTGCTGGAAAATAACTGGAATGTGTTAGGGACTGAATCAGCCATCGTACCGGTAATTTGTGGAGACTCAGGGGCTGCACTAAACTTGGCGAATCGTTTTTTGCAAAAAGGCATCCGGGTTGGAGCCATTCGCCCGCCAACAGTCCCAAAGGGTCAGGCACGCCTGCGACTTTCACTAAAGTCGAATCTCACCGATCAAGACTACGCAAAGATTGACAGTTGTTTCGACAAAATGTCAGAGAAATCATGACGACAACCTGGATATGGATCAGTGGCTGGGCAATCTACCCAGATCGATTCAGATCTGCGGTAGAACTGGCTTTTCCTGATTACTCTCACAAAGTATTGGCGCCGACTCCTGACGCTTTGGAAGTAGTCCTGAAAAGTAAGGCCGACCGTATCGGCGGCTATTCGCTGGGCAGCCTGATCCTATTATCCGCGCTTCAGCAAATTCCTGAAACGACTCAAGTTACCTGTCTGTCGCCTTTCATTGCCTTTTGCAAAGAAGACCAACTCGGTGGCACCACTCCAAGAGCAACTCTTCGGTCGCTACAGCAGCGCCTGCACAAACAACCCGAGAAGGCGCTTCAGTTATTCTACCGACTAGCCGGATTAGATGAAAAACTGATGAATGGCCTACCCTACTCAGTCAAACATCTCGAATGGGGTCTGGAGCAATTGATAAATTTAAAGGCAGACACTGCTTACTTAAACCGCGCAACAGCGGTTATCGGGTCAAAAGATCCGCTGATCAACCATCAGGAAATACGATCCATATGGCCCGCTTGCCATTTTTTGGATACGTACGATCATGATTACCGAAAACTTTTAGCAGCATTAAACGCTAACAAGAAACTATTCTGAACAGTCACTTCCCCACATCATGGCGCAAAATCCTGAAACATCCAGAGCTTCCTTTGGGAACAAAGCATACAGCTATGAGGCACACGCGTTTGTACAATCCGACGCAGCTGCCTGGCTCGCTGAGTGGATCCCTCCATTCAAGTACAAACGCTGCCTGGAATTGGGTTCTGGCACAGGCCTTCTAACACGTCATCTGGAAGGCAAGTTTGAACATCTCGAATGCAGCGATGTCGAGCCATCAATGGTTGAACTATGCCAAAGTAAGTTTCCCTCTGCAACTCATAGCATTCGCGATGCATGGGGAAAACAGCCGGACTTAGGCAAATGGAATCTAGTGACTTCATCCAGCTTACTGCAATGGGCAGCAAATCCCATTGCAACGATGCAGAACTGGCGTCAATTGCTTCAAAAGGATGGCAGGATTATCATCGGTTTATTCATCGAACCCAGTTTGAAGGAAATATCTGAAGTCACGGGGGTAAAGAGTCCGCTCATCTGGAGAAACGAGTCTGACTGGAAGACAATCTTTGAAGCCTCTGGTTTAGAAATTACACGTATGGAAAGCAAAACCATACGTTATCATTACAAAAGCGCTCTGGATTTCTGGAAATCAATCCATGGAACTGGCACCGCTGTTTCACGGAAAATTCCTCCCAGTCAAATGATGCGTTTCTTCCGGGATTATGAATCGAGGTTCAGTGATAAGAAAGGAACTTACGCAACCTGGACATTTTTCCGTGCCGAACTAATAATTTGAAATAGTCTTTCTTTTAAGTCGCTTTTGCAAAAACCATCCATTTACTGCCGATTCTATGGAGTTAATAGACCTTAATGTCCATTGGGATATAATTCGTGAAAAGGCAATCACAATAGCTGATCGTGAGTCAGCGCTAAAGCCATTACTGGATGAGACCGTTCTGGAACGTTCTTCATTTGCGGAATGTCTTACCTATCGATTGACTCGTAAACTCGTCAATCACGCCGCCTCAATCACGGTATTGCACGATACATTCATGGAGTGTTTCTCAAATGAATTGACCCTCCAGCAGAAAGTCGCTTTTGACATGAATGCCGTCTGTGAACGCGACCCAGCCTGTCCAGACTCACTCACACCACTACTCTATTTCAAGGGATTTCAAGCATTAATCTGCTACCGCATAAGTCACCATCTGTGGCAAAACGGACGCACTGAATTTGCGCTCTATTTACAAAGTCTCATCTCGGAGACTTTTGCAGTCGACATCCATCCTGCGGCCAGAATCGGTTACGGTATTTTATTGGATCACGCGACTGGATTTGTCGCTGGAGAGACCACGGTTATTGAAAATAATGTTTCCATCCTGCACGAAGTTACGCTTGGTGGCACGGGCAAGGACCGCGGAGACCGGCACCCCAAAGTCCGCTCAGGTGTTTTGCTGGGTGCTGGGGCAAAAATACTGGGTAATGTTGAAATTGGTGAAGGTGCCAGAGTTGGCGCTGGTAGCGTTGTTCTCAATTCGGTACCACCGCACACCAGCGTCGCCGGCGTGCCTGCAAAGATAATTGGAGCAACCAAAGATGTGAGCCCTGCACTTGGCATGTGCCATCAACTTGATGCTTAACTTATATTTTAGTTTTTGTGTTACCCTTGTTTTTTAGAATACATGTATCAATCTTAGTTCTTTTTAAATAAGTATATCACGATGCCAATCCTTGCAATAGCCAGCACACAACAAGCACTCTGGGCGCTCTGTCTCTCAGTAGGCGCAGGATGTATGCTTACGGCGCTCTCCCGAAAATTGCAACTGCCAACAATCGTCCTACTGCTACTGGGAGGTTTTTTACTTGGATCGGAAGGTCTCGGCATTTTGAACTCCAATGCGCTGGAAAAATTCCTGCCGATGATTGTTTCACTCGCGGTTGGACTCATCTTGTTTGAAGGCGGACTTACCCTTAAAATCAAAGATTTTTCACAAACGTCCACGGTGATCAAACGGCTGCTTTCAGCAGGTGTAGTGATTACATGGCTCGGTTCAGCACTCACAGTATACTTTGTTTTTGATGTTACTCCATCTTTTGCACTTTTGATGGGTAGTCTGATCATCGTAACAGGCCCGACAGTGATCGTACCTCTGCTGAGAAGAATTCGGATCGACCAGAAAGTCGGCAGCATCCTGCACTGGGAAGCCGTTCTGATTGATACGATCGGGGTATTCATTGCAATTCTCTGCTTCGAATGGGTGGTTGATAAAAACGGTGGAGCCGTAGTGCTACCCGACTACCTGATCTCATTTGAATGGGTTTTTGAAAGCGGTGGAGCTGTCGCGCTAATCAACTTCATAATCCGCGTTATCAGTGGAAGCGCAATTGGCCTAATTGGCGGTTATATAATCTACTGGTTGATGAAGAAAAACTGGGTGCCGGACGACATCGTAAATGCGTTCACGCTTGCAAGCGCCATGCTGATTTTCGGCCTGACCGAGCTGATCAAACCGGAAGCCGGCCTTCTTTCCGTGACGGTTGCCGGATTGATTGTGGGCCTCAAGAAACCACGGCAAATAAAAGAAGTAAAAGCATTCAAAGCCGAAATTGTCGATCTACTGATCGGCCTGCTATTTTTGCTGTTGGTTTCGCGACTGAAAATCCAGCAATTTATCGACTTCTTTGATGCGGGTGGCGGCCTGGTTCTTTTCTCAGTTATTTTGCTGATTCGCCCTATCAGTGTATTTGTATCATCCTGGGGTACAACTCTCAATCTCCGAGAAAAAGCTTTGCTTAGCTGGGTTGCACCGCGCGGAGTCGTGGCAGCATCGATGGCTTCGCTGTTTGCACTTTCATTACAAAATAAGGGAGATATAGAAAGCGCTGCGCTCATGGAGTCCTTTGTCTATTCTATTATTTGTGCAACGGTTTTGATCCAGGGACTCTCTGCCGGCGTCATTTCCAGAATATTAGGTCTGCAACGTCCGGCTCCAAATGATCTGATCATTGTCGGTGCTCACCATTTTGGCCGTGAACTGTCGAAACAATTGACTGTTAAAGATGTTCAAAAAGTGATCCTTCTGGACGCCAATGCCAGTAACATTCAACTCGCACGAGAGGAAAACCTGCTCTCATTGCGTGGCGATGCCCTTGAGGCAGAGCAGCTTTACGAAGAAGAACAGATGCTGTTCGGCGCCGGACAAATGCTCGCACTGACTGACAATATTGAGTTAAATCAACTTTTGATGCAACGATGGGCGGACGTTCTCGGTAACGAAAAAGTTTTTGGATGGATTCCATCGGATTACTTCACACAAGAAGATCAACTCACCGGACAACCTGTCTTTGGCGATATTGAACGACCGACAGTTATTAGCAATGAGCTTCTCCAGGAGGAAAGTACCCTTAAATCCGTAATCTGGGAAGAAGGCAAAAAACTACCCTCCGGCGATTGGAATCCTCTTTTCATTCGTAGAGGAAAGTTACTGAAAGCAGTACCTAAAGATGTGAAACTCAAAGAAATTGTAAAGAATGACGACGAGATCATTTGCCTGCACAGCTCAGAAGGATTCTTGTTACGCGCCATTCAAAATGGCGGTTATCGAAAGATCCATTGCAAGAACATCGAAGACTTTTATCAGCAACTGGCTGACATCGCTTCCACCGCTATCAGTGAGATGCCTAAGGAAAACATATTGGAAAATCTTGGAACCATAGGTAACGTCTTTCCAACTTACTTAGGAAATGGCATCGCCATTCCAAATATTTATAGTGAGAATCTGGAGCATCGTATCTGCTTTTTACTTTCACTTTCAGAAAGTCTTGCCATACCTGATAAAGGCCAAAAGTGTGACTGCATCTTTCTGTTACTAAGTCCACTCGGTGATACCGAAGGCCATCTCGCAACCCTTTCCGACATTTCCAAGTGCTGTCGCTCAACTCGTCGACGCGGACTGATCAAAACCGCTGAAAGCATTGAAGATGTAATCGCAGCAGTTAGTTAGAAATTCCTTCGAGCAAAGGATTGAGTTCAGGAACTTTGAGAAGATCGTTTTTGGCAAATACACACTGCATTATGAATCAAGCTCACTCCACATTGAAGATCTCACCTTCGGATCTAATACCAATGGATATTTTTGTGGATCGGGAGCCCCTTGAAATTGATCTGGTTTATGCAAACGCAAGACACACAAACAATATTTTCGGCGAGGCACTGTACCACGACAAAGCAAAATTATGGGCGCATAAGGATATTGCAATAATTACGCTTCTTGCAGCACGTATCCTAAATCGACAAAAAAACTATCGATTTAGTCTAAAGGACTGTCTGCGAACAACGGATGCTCAAGCTGCTATGAACGAGACAAAAATCGTAAAAGACAATCCACACTGGCTTGAAGAGCCCAATCGCATGGTTTCACCCCCTGGCAACGGGGCACATCCACGCGGCATGGCAATCGATGTCTGCGTACTGGATACCGATGGTATGCAAGTAGACATGGGGACTGCTTTTGATGAAATGGATCCAAAATCCTACCGTAGCTGCACTGATTTACCGGAAGAAATACTTCACAATCGAAAATTGCTTGAAGACGCATTTACTTCGAGTGCCCAAACGTTGGGTGTTGCTTTCCTCCCCTTGCCTGAAGAATGGTGGGACTTTCGTTTTCCTGCGGGCAAGTATGACTCGTATGAACCCTTAAGCGATGCACATCTTCCACCACAGATGCAGATGACCCGGAGAATCAAAAACAACGTAGCTGACTTTGAGATGGCTCATTTTGATGAACTTGCCGAAAAAATCATCGCCTCGGTAGATCAGTACCATGAATCCTAGAGTAATTAGGACATAAGCAAAACCGAGTTACAAAGAAAACACGTATTACACCAATTATTGAGAGGTTTGCGTTGTGAAATCAGCTACCTGCGGAATACGGTAAAGTGGTTCATCGTTATCTGGAAGTTACTTCAGATTAGTTTTACAAAAGGACGAAACCTCACGTCCAGCGATGCAGCGTAGCGCACACGAAGATCAGCGGCAGGCTCAAAATCAAATTGGCTCGAAAACTGATCCTCTAAAGAAACAATCTTGGCTTGTTGTAGTGACCAGGGGTCGTGCAATACATCACCACGGTAGAGATTTTTCTTTGTTGAGGTATACAGATGATAGCGTTCAACCAGCCATGTATCGAGCGCTGTCTGTTCCGTTTGAGCGCTCAGTGCAGCTTCAATCCGGAATGAATCCGGAGATTCAAAAAGATAGCTACTACCGTCTACCTGACCGCTCATCTTTCTAAACCGGTAAGGAAGACGAAAACAGTACTTTGCGATTTTCTGCCCCAGCCAACTATCTGTATCCAGAGTGAAAAAATAGATCCCTGGCCTTCCCCGGTACGTCACATAAGTACGCAGATTCAATTCCCACAGCGCACCGAGTGGCAGAATTGGCGTAAATGGGAAACGAATACGCGACATATAGAAAGGTACAATACTTAACCACGCAGAGCCATCGAACGTATCCACCTCCAATCCGGCTGGAATGCTCTGCATAATTTTTCCAGGATCACATTGAAAGCTAAGAAAGAGCACGTGAGACCAACGTTGGGCGATGATCCAATTAAACGGCTTCTTCACTTTTTGTTTGTCCATACAGGCAAACTATCCCTCCTTAATGAAGTAAAATTACAGATTTTGTAATGGCTTATTTATAAGAATTTCCAGATGAACCATATTTCCACTGAAAATAGCAAGGAACCTTTCCAGAGGATATCAACCTTTGAAAGTGAAAAGCTTAAACTCTAAGCGCTAAATCCTTTTTTGCGAAGGAGATCATCCATCTGTGAACGAAAATCCTGCATGTCTTCAGGGCTTGGGCGATAGTTTGGATCGTCACCCGGTATAAGACCCAATTGTCCGTTTGACATTAATTGCCAGCTCAGAGATTCCCCATCGCTAAAGGTGACACGCCCACTCAGCAATGCACCCGGAGGTGTAACAGCATCAACTTCCATGCTCACGCTATGGCTCACAACTTCGTCGACAACTTCAGGTTCTTCGACTTTTTCGCTGGATTCACCCGAATCTTCGGGCTGAGCTTCTTCCAGCTCTACAGGCTGTGCTTTTTCCAGCTCTATATCGAGATCGTCGATCAGAAAGCGGACATCCAGGTATGTCATCGGCAGTGAAAACTCCTGTTGTAGAAGACGTTGAACCTCGGCCAGAGTTTTACCTTGATCGATCCAGTCGGAAACCGTCTTTTTTTGAGAATCAGTAAGTGACATATTTAATTTATGTTTGGGTTGAGACTTAAGTAAGAGCAAATTTTCAAGATCCGCAAGCAACTCGCAAAAATGATCAAATTCAAGAAAAAGCTAGAATTTATTACTTTTGGTAAGCTGCTTGATCAAATACTCAACCCCTCTTTTCACACTGTCATCTTGTTCCATCATGTTCTCCACCTGCTTGCAAGCATAGATGACTGTGCCGTGGTCACGACCGCCAAACGCATCTCCTATGAGCTTTAGCGGATCGCTGGTAAGCGTCCGGCTGATATACATGGCGACTTGTCGCGGAAAAACGATTTCGCTGGTGCGACGTCGTCCAACAAGTTCACTGAAGCGGATTTGGTAGAATTCGGATACTTTTTTCTGAATCTGGTCGATGGTTACTTTAGCGAGGCTTTCTTCGTGAAGCAAATCACTGATAAGTTGTTCCACAGAGCTGAGATCCAACTTTTTGTTGATCAACGAATCATAACTGGCGATACGCGTTAGCGCACCCTCCATTCGACGAACGTTACGCGAGACACGTTCTGCCAAAAAATCCATTATCTCGGGATCGAGGCTAATGTTCATGGCTTCTGCCTTATTGCGTAGTATGGCAACCCGCGTTTCAAAATCGGGCGCTTGTATATCGGTGACAAGGCCCCACTGGAAACGGGATATCAGTCGGTTTTCAAGCCGCTCAATCTCATTGGCCGGACGATCACTTACCAGGAAGATTTGTCGTCCTGACTCGAAGAGATCATTGAATGTATGGAAGAACTCTTCCTGAGTGCTCTCTTTTCCTGCCAGAAAGTGAATGTCATCAATCAACAACGCGTCTACATTTCGGTAGTGTTTGCGGAATCTTGTCAATTTGTTCTCACGAATGGCATGGATGAACTCATTAGTAAATTTCTCAGTAGAGACATATGCGATGCGTGCGCTCGGATTGTTGGCCAGCATTTGATGAGCTACAGCGTGCATTAGATGAGTTTTCCCAAGGCCTGTCTCACCATATACAAAAAGTGGATTGTAAGCCCGCCCAGGGGCATTTGCGACTGCTATACTGGCTGCATGTGAAAGCTGGTTGCCCGATCCGACGATCAAATTATTAAAAGTATTCTTCGGATTTAGCAGGGTGCGCTCGTTGCCGGTTCTCTGTGAATTGTAATTGGTCGCTTCAAACGGCCTTGAACTACGCTTGTCTTTAGCAGTTCGGTTGGAAGAGCTGTTTTGTGAATTTAAGCTTGTTTTGGCTGCTAGCGACTTTTTTTCGGCATCGATGATAACGTCGACTTTGCAACCGGCGAAGCTACAGGCCTGCTTTGAGATCAGGTCCAGATAGTTATTCTCAATCCAGATTGCATTGAATTCACTGGGAGTGGTGAGTACCAATTTTGCATCAGTCTCTTCCTTGCAGATAAGGCCATCGAACCACATCTCGTATACATCTGCGGTAAAGAGGTTCTTAAGCTCATTATCAACACTTTGCCAAAGTGAAAGCTTGGTTGTTTGATTAGACATTATATGCTGTAAAAGAGTCGTTTATTAACATCGCATGTTGTGTTTATATTTCTGATTTTCAGCACCTTGCAAAGAATCCAAGTTATCTAGGCTTAATTAGGATTACTTTCGTAGAAAAATTGCACAAAATTAGTTTTTATTAATTTATAAAGGTATAACGATCAGTTACTTGTGGAATATTTTAGTTTTTTAAATTGTTTTTATTAGAATGGTTGATGCCTCTATAAAATCGAAAAATGAAGATTCTGGCTGTCCCATGACCTCAAAAAAGTGACACTACGAAACACTTGGCAAGGTCAACTTCTTCACAAGTTATTCACATTCGTTTTTTAATAACTTTTTTAGCCCATTTTTAAGCAAGTCCACAAGTCTATTAACGTCTGCTTAAAAGGCATTTCTGAAACATTGAATTGATTGTTAGGAGTTCCTGTAAATTGCATTTCAGCTCAAAAAAAAAGTTTTCCGTTGACTACTTTTTTTTGCCTTCGGCAGAGATGTGGGCAATCAAGCGTTCATTAAATTCTGAAGCTGAATCGTGCCCCATATGCTTGAATGCCTGCATCATTGCCGCAACCTCAACAAGCTGAGCCATATCGCGCCCGGGACGCACGATAATTTCAACCAAGGGCACCTTAATACCGAGTACCTCATGGAACTTTTGATCGAGCCCGATTCGATCCTCGTAAATGTCGGGAGTCCAGTTTATGAAGTTGATAACCAGGTCGATACGTTTTTTGGGCCGGACTGAGCGAACGCCGAACAATTCGGCCACATTGATAATGCCTAACCCGCGACACTCCATGTAGCCTCTGCTCAGCTCGGAAGGACTGCCAATAAGCTCATGGTCGCTGAGTCGCTTGACGTAAGTCAAATCATCCGCAACGAGGCTATGTCCACGTTCAATAAGAGCGAGGGCGCATTCACTTTTCCCCACCCCACTTTCCCCACAAATCAATGTTCCAACACCACGAATATCCAGCAAAGTACCATGCATCGATGTCTGCGGGGAAAAATATTCTTCCATTAACAACGTAGCATCCGTCGTCAGTTCTTTGGATGACAAAGAAGATCGCATAACGGGTATGGAAAATTGATTCGCGAGCTCCTTCATAATTTTTGAGGGTTTCAATCCTCTGGAGATAAGCAGGCAGGGAAACTTGTGTTCAAAGAGCTTTCTGAGCACTTTTTCTTCATCAGCCGTGCCCAAATCTCGCAAGTAGCCCATCTCACCCGCACCGAACAGCTGAATACGCTTCCATGCGAAATATTTAAAATAACCCGTCAGCGCAGCGGCCGGACGGTTTAAACTTTGCTCCTGTATGTTTTTTTCAAGCCCGCTCTCCCCGGCAACCAGTTCAAGCTTAAGTCGATCCCTGAGTGATTCGTAAAATTCGCGGACAGCAATGAACCGGATGATTCTTTCTTTGTTTTTCTGAGTAAGCGTCATCAGTCGATTATTTAGTTTTCATTGTTAGACATCAGTCATTATTAATGTGGTCTCGTTGGTTCTAAAGCAAGCAACAAGCCTGAAGATCACACATCCAACTCAGGCCACTGTAAGAGTTTGCGGTGCAAGGTGCGACGACTGATCCCCATCAGTTCAGCCGCTTTTGTTTTATTACCACCAGCTTTAACCAGAGCATTTCGCAACAATTGCTTTTCATTATCCGTTTTACTCAGCGAAGTCGCCTGAGATATAGCTTCACTTTGGTCGAGATTACTGCTCTGGGCTTTGTACTTAGCATCCAGATCGTACTCGGTGACTTCACTGCCACGCTTGAGCACTACGATGTTTTCGCAAAAGTTTCGAAGTTCGCGAATGTTGCCGGGCCACCGATAGTTGCGTAATACTTCCAGAGCTGTTTCTGTAAGACGGACCGGTTTTACTCCGTTCTCATCGCTAAATTTTTTGATGTAATGATCCAGCAACAAGACGAGGTCTTCCGGCCGATAGCGTAGCGCCGGCAGTTTTATCGTCACTACATTGAGTCGATACAGCAAGTCTTCGCGAAACTCACCGTCTTTGGACATTTGAGCAAGATTACGGTTGGTTGCACAGACCAATCGTACGTCGACATTCACCGGCTTTGAACTTCCCAGACGTTCAAAACTGCGCATTTCCAGAAAACGTAGGAGTTTAACCTGTGTAGACGCATCGATCTCGCCGATTTCATCTAAAAACAATGTGCCACTATCCGCGGCTTCAAAGCGACCGATACGCCGCTCTGTCGCACCCGTAAAGGCACCCTTTTCATGGCCAAACAGTTCGCTCTCAAGAAGATTGGCCGCGAGGGCTGCACAGTGTACTGGGATAAACGGCTTTCGTGAGCGTGTGCTGTTCTGATGAATTGCCTGAGCGATTAATTCCTTACCAGTACCTGTTTCGCCTTCGAGAAGAACGGTTGCTCGCGAAGGTGCGACTAGTTTTACTTTGTCCAAGACATCTGTGAGTGCCTGTGAGTTGCCGACGATTCCATTGAAGCTGTACTTCTTATCGAGACGCTCATGAAGCACGACATTTTCGGCTTCAATTGTTTTCGATTTCAGTGCTCGTTTGATGATTATTTCCAGTTTTTCCAGATTTACGGGTTTGGTCAGAAAGTCGAAAGCGCCGCGGCGCATCGCTTCGACCGCAGTTTCCACATTTCCGTATGCGGTCATCATGATACAAATCGGACGCTGAGATAGTTGAATCGCATGATCGATCACCTTCAAACCCGATTTACCTGCCATGCGCAAATCCGTCAAAATCACATCAAACGTTTCCGCTTCCATCAGGTTAAATGCCTCATCCGCATTGGAAGCAGTGTATACCTCGTAGTCTTCCATCAGCGCGATGCTTAGACCTTCACGCGTATTCTTTTCATCATCTACAATTAAAATGGTTCCTGGCATGTGTGACAATAAGACACGAATTAACTTCGCATGCAACTTCTAGTTAAAGGTGTAATACGCTAAAAAGTATCACAAAAATCATAGAACACCCAGAGGAACGAGCTCAATCAGTGTCATTTCAGTTGGACAATTCAAGCGAATTGGCGGCAACCCATTGTAACGATTGGATCCCGCACCGGCAGACACATTCAGATAGGGAATACCAATACAATGAAACCCACGCGACCACTCCTTAGGCACTTTACTGTCAATCACAAGAGGCCCATACCAAGGCAACCTAACCTGCCCACCATGCGTATGGCCAGCAAGGCAGAGATCAATCGGTTTCTCTTTCATTCCCAATGCGTAATCGGGAGCGTGACCCAATAATATGCGAAACTCGTTTACCTCAACCTGACTCAACCATTCGTCCACAGCACGAACCGCCCACTCGTAGTTTTTCGATTGATAAAGGCTAAGCCCATACAAATTGATTTTGCCGCCTCCCACATCAATTTGCACGGATCGTGATGAAAGCATTTCTAAGGGCTGCAGCTGGATTGGATCGATACGGTACAGTTCATCTTCCGTATCCCCAAAAACTGCATAGGTCCCAAACGGTGGAGCCACTGTTTTAATCAGCGTCAAAAGTTTTGGAAACTCTGATTCGAAGGTAGCAGGAGGGACCACCTGGAGGAAATCTCCCGTGTTCAGGATAAGGTCCGGTTCCAACTTTTTTATCTGCTCAAATAGATCCTTCTCATAGTCAGTAATTCCACCTGACTGTATGTCTGAAATGTGAAGCATTCGGAACGGCTTTGTCAGCTTTGCAGTCTTTAGACGTACATGATGAATAACGAGCCGTTGAGGTTCGACGCAAGTAACATAGTAACGCAGCGCAAACAGATCGATTGCAAAAAAAATAAATAATGCGGCAATAAAGAAAAGATTGTTTCGTGTCTTCTGCCATAAAATTGCGCCTGCTAATAGCAAAATTGAAATACACAATAATGTCAGGGGCAACTCCATGAAATTAAAGTCGTAGGCTTTGTGGACGAGGCTAAAGTTCGGCTTCAGCATACCTTTACTTATGTAAGCATAATTACGGATTACTACGTACATAAGCAGGCCCAAAAGGATTACAGGGATCCTGTGCCAGGCAATCCCTTGACTAGAGCGAGATTTGCTATCCAGCATTACAGACTTTGTGGGAAACCGCATCAGAATTTTAGTTTTTAACCAGAGCCTGGTAGGCATGAACATAACGCTCAAGCGTTCCGGCCAACACTCGATCTGGCAACATTGGTGGAGGCGGTGTCTTATCCCAGTCAAGTGATTCCAGATAATCGCGGATAAATTGTTTGTCGAAGGACGGCTGTGCTTTACCAGGCGCGTAATCTTGCTGAGGCCAGTAACGAGAAGAGTCCGGTGTCAGAATTTCATCAATCAGGTACAATTCTCCAGAATCATCCAATCCGAATTCAAACTTCGTATCCGCCAGAATCAGATTTGCTGCCTTCGCATGGTCAACTCCCATCCTGTAAAGTTTAATGCTCAGTTCACGCACGCGTTTAAATAATTCCTGTCCGATTTGCTTGCCCGCATCTGCACAACTGATCGACATATCGTGACCATCGTTTGCTTTTGTCGTCGGCGTAAATAGTGGCTCGGGAAGTTGACTGCTTTCCAGATAATCATCGGAAAGCTCATACTCAAATAATTTACCCGTTTTCTGATAAACTTTCCATCCTGAACCTGAGAGATAGCCACGTACGACTGCCTCGATGGGCAAGGGCTTGAGTTTTTTCACAATCATACTGCGGTGCTCAAGCTCCGGATATGTTTTAGCCAGTTCGGCAATACGCGAAGAATGATTATCAACTAAATGATGTCGCACCAATGATTCGGCACGGTTGAACCAGTGGAGGCTTATTTGCGTTAATAGAATGCCTTTCCCGGGAAGGCCTTCCTGCATAATCACATCAAATGCAGATATACGATCCGTTGCGACCATCAAAAACGCATCACCCAGGTCGAAAATATCGCGGACTTTTCCGGTCGCAGTCATCGGATACGGCAGACCATCCACTTTTAACAAGGGTTTTTCTGGAAACGGAAACGGCAGAGAGTACTGATTCATACAATGCTTCGTAGCTCTTCTAATAATAGGAGCAACTGGTTTCTGACTAAATAAATAAAAATGTGTATATTTACTAAAAAAGGCTTGCAGAGCTGATTCTGAAACGTAGCTTGCAACCTTTTCCTGTGTCCCGTTCGTCTAGCCCGGTCTAGGACACCTGGTTTTCATCCAGGCAACAGGGGTTCGAATCCCCTACGGGATGCCATTTTTGAATGGCATCATACTGTCACTACTTCCATATTCTCTTTTAGCTCTTCCTTAAGAAGGTCCGCCCAAGTGTGCATGTAGAGCGCAGCATTGTCTTTTTTACCCTTTTCCAGGTAACGAAAACCACCGGGTAGTGCGTGAAGTACGTTCTTATCCGACAAATATTCGAGATGGTGAATATCTGAGTTTTCCATACCGATTTCGAGCATAGAATCGATAATCATGTCGATCGGCGCCCCACTTTGCGGGCAATAATCGTTTGCATACTCAGTCCATTCATCCAGTTCCTGAGCTCTGGCCCGCACGTAGATTTCCGCTTTGTCCAGAGATGTTATGCATTGTGCGAGGTGCCCACAATTGCAACGTCCAACATGTCCCCAGTTGTATTCGTCGCTTTTTTCGATTTTATCAGCTGCTTCATGCAACTTGTTAATAAGTTCTCTATTTGCTTTTGCCATAGTTAAATAGAAATGAAATTAGGCTCCAGCGTTTAAATTTCAACTATTACACGTAAATTATTTCAAGATAACGTATATGGGCAACCTGTGACTTTTCCTAGTGTGAAACACGGTAAGTTTGATTTGTAGCAAACTATCGTACCGATTGGGTGATCAGATGCCCGGGAACGCCAATCTCCGCATTGGCAGTATCAGAGTTAGCTTCCGGGGATGATGTTGCCCGACTATGCATCCGAAGCGCTGCCAGACAGGAGTCTGGCGATCCTGGGTCAACTGTATTACAAACTAAAGTTGCTTGATGGCGGTTTGATGGCACCATACCCCCCCCTAGTGTGCTTGCCTAGTAAAACCTGAGTTGGTAGTTATTCTATATTTTTAAGGGCCTGAAGGACATCTTCGGCCTGTTTTCCAGTCGATGCGCTTAGATCTCTCCAGACAAGTACACCGTCTTTGAAAATATAGGCCTGTCGACTCCATCGACTTTTGCCAAATGCTTTACTAACCGCTTTATCATTATCAGCAATGAGCGTGAAAGGAAGTTGATGCTTGTTGCGAAAGGCAGCTTGCGTTTTGGCAGTATCTGCTGAAACACCAAATACTTTGACATTGAGCTCCTGTAGCTCGTCCCAGGCATCGCGGAGGCTGCATGCCTGAGCCGTGCAACCCGGAGTCATTGCTTTGGGGTAGAAGAATACTACAGTGACGCCTTCATTGAGTTCGGCAACAAGGTCTATTTTGTTTCCTTGATGATCTGAAGTAAGTACGTTTGGAGCAGAACTTCCGATTTCAAGTATATCGGCATTTAAGATGTTAGAGAGCAGTTTTGTTATCATGAGCAATAAAAAGAAATGTTTCATGTCCAACAATCGTCCTAGTGATAATACCCTTACAATCGGATTTTAAATCGGCCTCTGGCCGATAGGACACATCCAAAAATTCACCCTTGTGGTTGTAGGTTCTGCTAGACCAGTAACTTTTGTATGTTCTTATAGCAGATGGCTGCCTGCTCTTCAGTATCGAGAGACGCATCGTTTATAATCGAATCGATAAATTTCGCGAAGTCTGGTTTTTGTTGAGAGCGAGGATATAGCTTTAACGGGTAATCAGATCCGAACAGAATTTTGTGTGCGCCGACAATTTCGATTATTTTCCGAAAAACAGATATATCATACAATAATGGCGAAGCCGCTGTATCGTAGTAAACATTTTGTAGGATTTTGCGCAAAAACGGATTGAGCTCAAAAAAAGCAAGTCCACCGCCCCAGTGTGCGAGAATGAGTTTTAATTCCGGATGGTTTTGCGCCATGTACACAAAATCCCGGAGCGGTGTCTGAACGGTGCCGGGGAGGTTGCGCCCAACTACTTCAGTAGCATGTATATTAACAGGCCAGTTGTGTTCGATGCACCAGTTGGCCATGGCCTGCCAGCCTGCACCAGAGGAATCAAACTGCTGTACGCCGGGGTGTAGTTCACCCACACCGCGGAGGCCTAGGCTTTGGGCGTAGTTACATTGTTTGATAACATCAGCTTTACTACCGCCCGGGTGGATGGCCGCAAATCCGATAAATCGTTCCGGTGCGGTTGCCATCCACTGAGCAATCAGCTCGTTATGCCAGCGACAAGTTGCTTCATTTTCCCAATACCAGCCGAGCAACACAGCTTTCTGCACACCGCAGGCATCCATCGCTGCGAGCATTTCGTCGGGGGTTGCCCAACCTTGGATAGAAGCTCTGCCTGAAGGTGTGACCAGTTTTGCCCAGTGAAGCTCATCATTTGCGTTCGCCCATGCAATTGGATCGGTGCTGAGTTCATTCGTATAACAGTGCGTATGACAGTCGATGATCGTCATCTGTGATTTGAATTTTGAGATTTCAAAGTCTCACTGGGAGACCTTTTTCCTGTAGATGTTCTTTTGCTTCCTGTATGGTGTAAGTGCCAAAATGAAAGATTGAAGCGGCCAGTACTGCATTTGCGCCGCCAATCTGTAAGGCATCTGCCAGATGGTCCAGATTGCCGGCACCTCCGGAGGCAATCACCGGCACGTTGACCGCATCGCTCACTTTACGATTCAACTCATTGTCATAGCCAGCTTTAGTTCCATCGGCGTCCATGCTCGTCAGAAGTATTTCTCCTGCGCCGAGGGAAACTACTTTTTGCGCCCATTCGACTGCATCCAGTCCGGTTGGTTTCCGACCCCCATGCGTGAACACTTCCCATCGTTCTTCGCCCGCAATACGTTTTGCATCGATTGCGACTACAATGCATTGGTTGCCAAATTTCAAAGACGATTCACGCACGAGTTCCGGGTTATTCACTGCAGCAGTGTTCAGGCTCACTTTATCGGCGCCGGCATTGAGCATATCGCGGATATTTTCGACCGTGCGCAGCCCACCTCCTACCGTGAGTGGCATGAAGCATTCGGAGGCAGTACGTTCGACGACATCGATCATCGTTTTGCGTTCGTCGCTGGAAGCGGTGATATCCAGAAATATCAGCTCGTCGGCTCCCTGCTCTTCGTAGGCTTTGGCTTGTTCGACCGGGTCACCGGCGTCAATCAGGTTGACGAAGTTAACACCTTTTACAACACGGCCTTCGTGAACGTCCAGACAAGGTATTATGCGGATTGAAAGCATGCGCTACTCGTCGGCAAAAACAATGTCTGGCTCGAAAGAGAGTGCGAGTCTGTATTGTGTACCGGGACGCATGATGAGCGGATGGCTGCGTTCCAGAGTCTGCAAGTAATGAATCTTCCCATAGTAGGTGCGGTAGGACAGATCCTCGCTGACGGTGTCCAGCTCTTTCCATTCGGCCTGAAAATCATCTTTCAAAACCTGTGCACGATGACCGCCTTCACCGAGGCAAAAGGCAGTACTTACACGATAACTGGAATGAGGTGCGGCAATGGTTAAGATGTAGCGCATCTGATCAAGCTGTGTCTGTTGTTTTACAGTAAAACAGTACTCGCAGTTGATTTGGGCGCCTTTAAAAGACCAGGAAACTTTGCAGCTGCCCAGGCCGGGCACTAAGATTTCGTCTTTAGTTATCAGTTCGGGCTGTTCGTATTTAAAGACAAGTGCATTGCGCAGACCGATCGAAGTAGTACAGTTTTTACCGTAAAAAGAAGGGACGATGACTTTATCGCCAAACGTTAGTTCTGGCATCATAATCGGGAGATACTTATCTACCGGCCAGTCAAAGATTCCGGGCGAGTGAGGAAATGCCAGATAATCCGATGTATTTTTCCCTTTTTCGCTGGAGTTGATTAGGGGCAGTTGCAGAGCCAGTCCTGAATTGGGCTCTTGATATATAAATAAGCCCTGTTCTTTTTTGTGCGATTTATCAAAGCATATGAAGCGTGCTACTTTACGCGGAGGGACGGGAGCCGAAGGCGCTGTGGTGCCTTTTATTGAACGAAACAGGCGCGACCACTGACAAAGATAACGCGCCGCATCAAAGTTTGCCATGCGCGTGGTATGATAAGGCACTGTACTTCGCTCACTATCTCGAATGACCAGATAACCGTGTTCCTGATCCAGATAGGTCGCAAAGAAATTCATAAAAAGCTTTCGTGCCGTGTCCGTGTATAGATCGCGTTGGTTTTCCGGCACCCAGTCATCACGTAGAGCCTGTAAGATAAGGCTGATACAGTGCATCTGTCCGTAAGCACCTATGGAGCGTCCGTAGGCAAAACCACTACCGTCCTGACGCGTTAGGTCTGGGATCAGTTTCAGGTATTTTTCAGAATAGGTCCGCAGACTTGGTAATTTACGCTCCCGCAAATTGATGTTTGCGTGTAATTGCAGTGCCTGTCGGATGAAAACAAAACTAAGAATACCGTAAATATCAAAAGCGCCTTTGTGGACATCTTCTTGGCTGCTTGCACTGTCATCGAAATAACCAGCCGAGGAACTGGATTCTATACGTTCGAGAAAACGGTCAATCAGGCGTCCGGTCTCATCTTTTTTTGAAAGTCCAAGACTGAATCGGGTCACTGCCTTTGCGATATTAAAACTTTGGAAGTGGTCAAAATAGTCACTGCGTTCCAGAAGCTGCTTGTCAAGTTGCTCACGTGTTGGATCCAGTAAACGCTCCCAGACCAGATTTCGATCCTTGGCAGGGCTAAAAGAAAGCAAGCCGAGCGCCGCATAAGCCAACCCATTTTCCGGGGCACCCTCAGAAAATGCCTGAGCGGTGACACAGCGGGCAGCCAGATCGATCAGATCAAAATCTCCCAGTTCAGTCTGTCCGGTTGCCCTGTAGTACTCGCCGATAGCAAGTGCTGCATGGCCCGGTTCATCCAGGCGGTTCTCTTCACCTGTGACAGGGAAAATCGTTCCCTGATCACTGATGGATTCAAGATTATGCCCAAGTATAGATTGGGCCATGTCGAGGCATTGGTCTGCAAAACTTTCCATTAAAAAAAAAGGCGTAAAATTCGGCTCAAATCAAATTAGATGAGTTGCTTAAAAAGTCATGTCAACAGCTTTTGACTATGATTGGTGTTAAGGAAAATTATTGACCTTTATTTATGAATCTATCCTATCCGGTTTTTATCAAGTTTGAATTAAGTAAACTGAGCATTACTCAGAAGCTAAACCATCTCATTTAATAAAACCTACTCTTTCAATTATTATGTCCTCTGAAACTACATCCATGGAGTCCATTTCAAACGAAAATCGCAAATTCCCACCCAGTGCAGCATTTGCTAAAAACGCTTACATCGGCAGTATGGATGCTTACAAAGAGCTTTACGCGAAAAGCATTCAGGATCCCGAAGGTTTCTGGTCAGAGGCAGCGGAGGAGCTCCACTGGTTTAAAAAATGGGATAAGGTCCTGGATGCTTCTGATGCACCCTCCTACAAGTGGTACACGGGGAGCCGTACGAATCTATCGTACAACTGTCTGGATCGCCATATTAAAGAGGGTCGTGGTGACAGAATCGCAATCCACTGGGAAGGCGAACCCGGCGACCGACGCGATATCAGCTATTCGCAACTGCATGAAGACGTTTGCCGTTTTGCCAACGTTCTAAAATCCAAAGGTGTTCAAAAAGGCGACCGGATTGCCATTTACCTACCGATGATCCCAGAACTCGCGATTTCTTTACTGGCTTGCGCGCGTATCGGGGCCGTGCATTCGGTTATTTTCGCCGGGTTTTCGTCGGACGCGATTCGTGATCGGGTTTTGGACAGTGAAACGCGTATGGTCATCACCGCGGACGGAGGCTATCGTCGCGGAAAAATCCTGGAGCTCAAAAAAATCGTTGATGAGGGGGTTGAGACTTGTGAGTGCGTCAAAGATGTTATCGTAGTCAAACGAGGCGATGCCCATCCGATCAAATGTGAGATGAAGGCCGGTCGCGACGCCTGGTATCATGAAATTGCTGCAGAAGTTAGCACAGATTGTCCGGCAGAGGAAATGGATGCAGAAGATTTGCTGTTTCTTCTCTACACAAGTGGAACAACCGGAAAGCCAAAGGGTATCATGCATACAACTGCCGGCTACCAGGTGTTTAGTTATCTGACTTCGAAGTATGTATTCGATCTAAAATCGGATGATGTCTACTGGTGTACTGCCGATGTTGGATGGATTACCGGCCATACATATATTGTTTACGGAATTATGCAAAATTGCGTTTCGCAGGTCATGTACGAAGGCGCACCAAACCATCCCGACGAAGGACGTTTCTGGGAAATTGTCGAGAAATACAAGGTCTCCATTTTTTACACAGCGCCGACTGCAATTCGTGCTTTTATGAAATGGGGAGATAAATGGGTGACCAAACGTGACCTTTCTTCACTACGTCTTTTAGGCACAGTGGGTGAACCGATCAATCCTGAGGCCTGGATGTGGTACCACAAAATGATTGGTGGGGAACGTTGCCCAATCGTGGACACCTGGTGGCAGACAGAAACCGGTGGTCATATGCTGACCCCGATACCCGGTGCAGTTCCAACGAAGCCCGGCTGTGCAACCTTGCCATTTTTTGGTATCGAGCCTGCAGTTCTCACCGAAGAAGGTGAAGAGGTAGATGCAGGCATTCTCGCAATCAAGCAACCCTGGCCGGGAATGCTCCGAGGCATTTATGGTGATCCACAGCGATTTAAGGATACTTACTGGTGCAAGTGGGGCGGCAAATATTACTTCCCAGGTGACGGAGCTCGACGCGATGAAGATGGCTACATCTGGATCCTTGGGCGAGTCGATGATGTAGTTAATGTTTCCGGTCATCGCATCGGCACTGCCGAGCTTGAAAGTGTTTTTGTCGAGCATCCTGACGTCGCGGAATCAGCCGTCGTCGGTGTACCTCACGAAATAAAGGGGCAAGGCTTGATTGCATTTGTTACGGTTATTGATGGCCGCGCTTATGATGATGAATTGCGGAAAGAACTCGTCGGGATGATTGACAAGGCCATTGGCAAATTCGCGCGGCCCGAGTATATTCTATTTTCTTCGGATCTTCCCAAGACTCGCTCCGGTAAAATCATGCGCCGAATCTTACGCAATATTGCTGAGGGCAAAGAGTTGGGGAATACCATGACGCTGGCTGATCCAAGTGTAGTTGATGCCTTGCAGGCACAATTCAAAGAGATAATTAAGTAGATCCTTCTCACCTACTCCGCAGTCACTTAGCCATGAAGCCAAACATGATTGTGCCAAGCTCTTTGAGCATAGTGTGAACAGTGCAGCACTGTCACATAAAGTTCCGGGTGTTTTATGGTCAACAAGTACTCGTCAAAACAACAGAACACAAAGAACAACGACTGTAAATGATTGAGCACGATAGCTAAAATCCTCCAAAATACCTCAACTCTTCCTTGCGATGAAAGCTAGACAAAGGACTAATCCACCTCCATCTTGCTGTTTATTATGAAAATTTATCTTAATGACCGGCTGGTTGATAAAGAGGATGCAAAAATCTCCGTTTTTGATCATGGTTTACTTTACGGAGATGGGATTTTTGAAGGCATCCGTTTGTATGATGGCTGCGTGTTTAAGCTCGATGAGCATTTGGAACGTCTCGAGTATTCTGCAAAAGCAATTATGCTGCAATTGACTTGGTCGCGTCAGGAATTATCAGATGCTGTTTGTGAAACGTGTCGGGCAAACAATCTAACGAATGGATATATCCGTTTGGTTATCACTCGGGGCGTTGGTAGCTTAGGCCTGTCGATTAAAAATTGTGATGAGCCGCAGCTCATTATTATAGCGGATACGATTCAGTTATATCCGAAAGAATTCTATGCAAACGGACTAAAAATCATCACCGTACCAACCCGTCGTTGCAACCCATCAGCGCTGCCACCGACAATAAAATCACTGAATTATCTGAATAATATTCTCGCCAAAATTGAAGCACAACACTTTGGGTACCATGAGGCGATCATGTTGAACGATCAGGGGTATGTCGCGGAGTGCACGGGTGATAATATTTTTGTTATTCATAAGGGTGAGCTGATTACCCCATCCGCCAGCGCGGGTGCCTTAAAGGGAATTACCCGTGACACCGTATTAAAAATAGCCGATGATCTAGGCATTCTGTGGCGTGAAGCAAATCTAACACGTTATGACATCTGGGTAGCCGACGAAGTTTTTCTAACAGGTACGGCTGCTGAGATTATTCCGATCATTGAAGTCGACGCTCGCTCTATTGGTAGTGGCAAACCAGGTGTAATCACAGGAAGTTTTACTAAAAAGTTCCATCAGTTAGTTTCGGTCGAAGGTACAATGCTCGGAGAGTAATTTTAAGCTTCTTTTAGCTGTTTTATTTGCAGTATTTAAATTTCTTATTTCACTTAAGATGTGTTTGTTTGATTGTAAAATAGACTTTAAATAATCCTTTAAGGGTACCAAAAATTCACATAAATATCCTAAGCATATGTCCGAAAATATCAAATGCAGTATTTGCGGTAAAAATGCCAACGTGCACCTGACGCAAATTGTTAATAGTAAGATACACAAAATAGATTTGTGTGAATCCTGCGCTCAGAAAAAAGGTGTTACCGATCCTGAAGGCTTCTCACTCGCAGACCTTTTTACAAAAAAACCTTCAGCGAAAACTAAAGATAAACTAAATTTGCAGTGCCCGAATTGTGGTTTGGACACTGCTGAATTTCGTCGTTCCGGGCGTCTTGGTTGTGCAAATTGTTATGACGTGTTCAAACCGTTGTTACTTCCAATGCTTGAAGATATGCACGAAGGAACTTCTCACAAAGGAAAAGTACCGACGGTGGCCTTTAGCCGTCAATCCAACCGCATGCAGTTGAAAGAATTACAAGACTTCCTGACAAAAGCCATTGCGGAAGAAGCTTACGAAGAAGCTGCAAAATATCGTGACCAGATCAAAGAGCTACAAGAATCAAAAACTTAAAAGTTTCACAAAATGATCCGATCCCTGATTAATGAAGACCGTGCGGAGCTCACACAAGCAGTAAAAAAAGCCGCTCCTGTTGTGCTGTGCACTAGGATCCGATTGGCCCGCAATCTTGTTGACCAGCCATTTCCCGGGCGTGCAAACACTTCTCAGCGACGTGCTGTACTCAAGTCGTGTGCGAGCAAAATTGGTTCGATGCCTCAGATGAGAAAAGGCACTTTTCTGGATGTTGCGGACTTGTCGGATCTGGAAAAGTTGGTTCTCGTAGAGCGCCATCTAATCAGTCGCGAATTGTGTGAAGGCGAGGCCGGTACCGGTGTGTACATAAATAAAGCTCAGACCTGCGCGGTTATGATTAATGAAGAAGATCATTTGCGCATACAATTCCTGAAAACAGGCTTCAACCTAAAACCAGTCTGGAAACTCACTGATACCTTTGACTCAGAGCTTGAGAAAATGCTCGATATTGCTTTTTCACCGGAACTTGGCCACTTGACAGCCTGTCCGACGAACTTGGGCACAGGACTACGCGCATCGGTCATGATGCATCTTCCGGGGCTGGTCGTATCCAATGAGATGGAGCGTGTCATTCGTGCTGTGAGCCAGCTTGGGATTACTGTGCGCGGACTTTTTGGAGAAGGGTCTGATCCTACCGGGCACATCTTCCAGATTTCAAACCAGCAAACTTTAGGTGAAAGTGAAACCAAAATTCTGGATCGACTTTCCAGCGTTCTAAGGACAATTGTTAATCATGAAATGAATGCTCGTTACAAGTATCTTGAAGAAAATCATCAAAGAGTCTGCGACCGAATTGGCAGAGCGTTTGGGACTTTACAAAATTCACACATTATTTCTTCCGATGAAGCACTTAACCTCCTATCACTAGTCCGTGTTGCTGTAGACTTTGGCATGCTGCCCGATAAGATACGTGCTGAAATCGATCGACTAACAATAGAATGTCAACCGGGACACATACAATATGCGGTTGAGGAAAATATTAATCCTGAGGCAAGGGATATTAGCCGAGCCGAGAAACTTCGAGAAGAATTTGATAAATTACCTGCTTTAGACTTTGGTAAGATTACTTAATATTACTTATTTATTTTAAAGAAATCACAATGGAACCTTTGAACAATTTCACACCTCGCGCGCAACAAGTATTAACCTTGGCCAAAAAAGAGGCGGATCGTTTCCACCATAACTACGTAGGAACCGAGCACTTACTCCTTGGGCTCATTAACCTGGGGCAAGGAGTAGCAGTTAATGTCTTGCAGAAAATGGGGCTTGATCTCGAGACAGTCCGAACTGCCGTTGAAAAACAAGTCGGTGTTGGCCCTGAAAGCAAACCATCGGGGAACATACCTTATACCCCGCGCGTTAAAAAGGTACTCGCGCTTGCCGGAAAAGAAGCAAAATCGTTAAACCATTCGTATGTTGGCACTGAGCACATCCTCCTTGGTTTACTACGTGAGGGAGAAGGTGTTGCTGCACGCGTATTGAAGTCACTCGAAATCGATATTGAAAGCTGCCGCAACGAAATCTTGTCAGAGCTGGATCCAAATTTTTCTGGTGATGCCGGTGAACCGATTACCAGTGGTTCTTCGGGTCGTTCCTCTGATGACAAGAAAGAAACCAAAACACCTGCGCTCAAGGCATTCGGTCGCGATTTAACCGAATTGGCTAAAAAAGGTGAACTCGACCCTGTCATTGGGCGTAAACAAGAAATTCGTCGTGTTGTACAAATTTTATGTCGTCGTACCAAGAGTAATCCGGTCTTGATAGGCGAGGCTGGTGTTGGCAAAACTGCGATCGTAGAAGGGCTCGCACTCGAAATTGCATCCGGAATCGTTCCGGAAATACTGGCCGATAAACGGGTCATCACTCTTGATCTGGCTTTAATGGTAGCTGGCACAAAGTACCGTGGCCAATTTGAAGAGCGTATAAAAGCAGTGATGGATGAAATTCGTCGCGCAAAAAATGTTATCATTTTCATCGACGAATTACACACTATCGTTGGCGCCGGATCGGCAGAAGGTGCGATGGATGCGTCTAATATTTTTAAACCTGCTTTGAGTCGCGGTGAACTTCAATGTATCGGTGCAACGACTTTGGCTGAATATCGCAAATATATCGAAAAAGATAGCGCGTTGGATCGTCGATTTCAGTCCGTGAAAGTAGATGCTCCATCTGTAGAAGACACAATTTTGATACTCAAAGGCATTCGTTCAAAGTATGAAGAGCATCACAAAGTGAACTATACAGATGCTGCTCTGGAGACAGCTGTAAAACTTTCAGAGCGTTACGTAACCGACCGCTTTTTGCCGGATAAGGCGATTGATGTTCTGGATGAAGCGGGTGCACGTGCCCGCATCGAGTCATTGAAACGTCCACCCGAAGTGGAAGACATGAACACTGAAATCGAGGATATTTGTAAAAAGAAGGAAGATGCAATTAGCGAGCAACACTTCGAAGAGGCTGCTCGTTTTCGTGATCAGGAAAAGCAACTCCGTCAGAAGCAGGTTGAATTGATTGAAGCTTGGAAAAAGTCACGCGAAGAAGAAGAGATAATCGTCGATGATGAATATATGCTGGAAGTTGTTGCCGCTTGGACGGGTATACCGCTGTCGCGAATGGAGCACAAAGAAAGCAAGCGTTTGCTAAAGTTGGAAGAGCACCTTCGGGCAGAAGTTGTCGGTCAGAACATGGCGACACAAGTTATCTCAAGAGCGCTCCGTCGTTCTCGGGCCGATCTGAAAGATCCAAAACGTCCTATAGGCTCATTCATGTTTCTTGGACCGACAGGTGTTGGCAAAACACTGCTAGCAAAGGTTCTGGCTGAGGAGATGTTTGGTGATCGCGATGCAATCATACAAATAGATATGTCAGAATATATGGAAAAGTTTGCAGTTTCACGACTGGCTGGTTCACCTCCCGGTTACGTTGGCTACGAAGAAGGTGGCCAGCTGACAGAAGCAGTCAGACGAAAGCCATACTCGGTCGTACTCTTTGATGAAATCGAAAAGGCGCATCCTGACGTGTTGCAGTTGCTACTTCAGGTTTTAGAAGAAGGACGTCTTACCGATAGTCTGGGTCGAAAAGTTAATTTTCGAAATACCATTCTAATAATGACTTCAAATGTTGGCGCTGAAATTCTTCAGCGTAATACATCAATGGGATTTGGAATTGAAAAAAACAATGACTCAGAATACGAAAAAATTCGGGAAAAGATTCTGGATGAAACGAAACGAGTCTTCAAACCTGAGTTTCTAAACCGTTTGAACGATCTAGTTATCTTCAAATCACTTGGCCGGGACGATATGAAAGAAATTGTGGAGCTCGAACTTCGCAACCTTTCAGATCGTCTTAAGGACAAGGAGTTTTCTTTTACAATTACTGATTCTGCCAAATCCTTTCTAATCGAGAAAGGCTATGACGAAAAATACGGTGCTCGTCCCTTGAGACGTGCAATTGAAAGTAATTTTGAAGACGCTCTCGCTGAATTAATTCTTAGTGGTGATATCAAGCCGGGCGAGCCGATAACAGTCGATTTTGAAGACGATAAACTTGTGTTTGAGCAAGAAAGTCCAGTGCCCGATGCTGCGGAGCTGTAAAACCCTTTTGAACCGAGTTTATGCAATAGGATGAGGCTTTATAACAATTCACAAAAGGTTTGAGCGAATGTAGACGCGGCATCTTGCCGCTTGTCTAATACCAACGTGTAACTTTATTTGGTAGTTTTAAAAACCTCTGTTTCCAAGTCTTGTTGTAGCCGCGGCGCTCTGTCGCCGTGAAATGCTTGCTATCGCAAAACGCCTCGACAGAGCAACTGTGTCTCAAGCAAGCTCATAATTAAGTTTTTGTAGAT
>CAWUII010000030.1:0-29886 GCA_963922575.1 uncultured Opitutia bacterium | reverse complement strand
TTATCATGTAGGGTAACCTACAAGCGCAGGCGCGTCCCTGCGCCGCACGAACGTTCAGGCGCTCTGGCAAACACCACGCCATTTCGACACGCTCAAGGGCCCACCATGCCACATATCAAAAAAATGGCCCATCAGGCAGGTGCGCAGCTTTAGCAAGCGTTCTCTGGATTGTACAGATCGCATTCAGATCGCTAAGCACTATCCCCGGTAACGCACCTGCGTCGCGTAAGCTTGAGCATTCGAACGTTCGTGCGGCGCAGGGCCGCGCCTGCGCTACCATTTTGGATGCTAGCTATAACTATGTGTGTCAGTGGATCGGTAAAGAAGCAGATATTTTGTGATTATTAGATGCCATTGCCTGCTTGATTTTACATCCCTTTACTGCATTAGTTTAGATTTTTAATCGTTATGGCAAAAGATTGGCTTGAAGGTATTGAAGACGAATATGACGTTGTTGTTATTGGCTCCGGTCTGGGTGGACTGACGGGTGCGAACTATCTGGCGAAGAATGGGCACCGGGTGCTGCTGCTGGAGCATCACTACCAGTTCGGGGGACTAGCGACCTGGTTTAAGCGGCCCGGTGGACATATTTTTGATATTTCATTGCACGGTTTTCCCTATGGGATGGTCAAGTCCTGTCGCAAGTACTGGACACGGGAAATCGCTGATTCAATTCACCAGTTGAAGGACGTACGCTTCATCAACCCGCAGATGAATGTCTGGACAACTTTTGACCGCGATGACTTTACCAATATTCTGGTCAACGATTTCAAGATAGATCGCGAAAGGGTAGAGGGCTTTTACGAGCACTTGCGGCAAATGAATTTCTACGATGACAATACACAGACCACGGGCGAGATGTTTGAGGAGTTTTTCCCGGGGCGTACCGATGTGCACCGTCTGTTGATGGAGCCAATCTCTTATGCCAACGGTTCTCACGTTGATGATCCGGCGATTACCTACGGCATCGTGTTTTCCAATTTCATGAGCAAGGGCGTGTTTACCTTTCAGGGGGGCACGGATACGCTGATCAAAAAGATGGTGGCCGAGTTGAAAAACAACGGCTGCGAGGTGCGCAAGTGCGCACTGGTTGAAGGCATTGACGTTGTGGATGGTAAAGTAGCAGCGGTGCGGGTGCGCAGTCAAAACACCGGTAATGAGACGTTCCCGATGCGTACCGTGCGTTGTAAAGCTGTGCTTTCCAATGCCAACATACGCACCACGATTGAAAAGCTGGTGGGTGAGGATAAGTTTAGCGAGGAGTTCATTAAGGAAGCCAAAGCCGTGCGCAATAATACCAGCTCCTGCCAGGTCTATATGGGCATCAGAAAAGGGGAAAGCATTCCGAACATCGGCGACCTGGTTTTCACTTCCAGAGCACCCGAATATTCAATCGACGAACTGACCTCAATCAATACCAGCAGTCATACCTTCTCGGTTTACTATCCAGAGACACGTCCGCATCAAAAGGAAGAGCGTTATATAATCGTCGCCTCGTTGAATGCGCGCTGGGATGAATGGGCCAACCTCAGTGAAGAAGCATACCAGGCCGAGAAAGAACGCATCTGCGAAGAGTGCCTGAGCAGTCTGGAACGATTCATACCGGATGTGCGCGAAAAGATCGATCACATCGAAGCAGCGACACCGCGGACGGTCAATCACTACACAAAATCAATGCAGGGAACATCGTTTGGCACTAAATTCGAAGGTTTAAAAATCTCTATGGGGCTTTCAGATCAAATCGAAGGCCTGTATCACGCCGGATCGGTGGGCATTATCATGTCCGGCTGGCTGGGCACGATGAACTACGGCGTGATCACTGCTAACAAGATTGACAAAAAGTTATACGAATTCGCAAAAGCGTCATGATTATTGGTAGCTTTTAAAAGGCTTTTTGCGATTATGATAACTTATCCAAACGCCTTTACCGTTCGCTGCCTTTGGATGAGTTGACCACTTTGTCAAACCAACCTCAATCGTCTTTTAGTGTAAATGCAATCGTCACACCTACCTGCCACTCCTTGATTGAGTCTTTGTTAATCGCTCCACGGATTTCATTAACTTCAAACCACTTCAGTTCATCCAGAGAATTACTGGCTTTGCTGACTGCATTCGAAATTGCGTTGTCGATAGATTTGTCGGATGTTCCAACGACTTCGATTTTTTTATAAATGTGATTACTCATGATTTTTATAGTTTCGTAAGTTAAAGAACTATATTATCTGCATTAATTTTTAATTTGCGAATTAAGTGTTGAATTTTAGCCTGTGAATATCCTGTTTTTTTAAAGCTAGAATGTCCAAACGTTCTAGGCACGTGCGTTAGCTAAGCCGCTGAACAAATTACACTTATGCTGAAGAGCTATGGATTTTTTGACGTGCATTTCACAGGTTAACCTGTTCACTCGCTAACCATGGACGAAATTTATCGTACGATACCGCATCGCCCACCATTTCTCTTTGTTGTCGAGATTCGTGAAGCTGGCGCGAGCTGCAAGCGCATGGAAGTGTCTCAATCTGATAATGTCTAAATTCTCGATTTTTGTTCAAAGAAATATGCCACCCAAACCATGCTGAAAGTTGTTGGTATTTTAATTTCAGTTAGTTTGGCTGTCGCTACGGCAACAACTACACAAACGTCATTGCCATTGTCCGAGTCGTACGCTTCAAGAACAGTCATTGAAGAGAAAGAAGCTGCGGAAAAAGCAATCGAAGCGTTCGATATACGGCAGAAAGATGAGATGTGGGCTGCCCGAATTGCAGTACAGGAAGAGAAGGATACAATCAATGAAGCGCTAAAGGCCCTTGAAAAGATCAAGGATCCATTAGTTGACGACAGGCGGTTAATGGCTATCCGCAATAATCTTCCGGTAAGTTATCCCGACGATCCGATATTGAGCAGCGTTGTTTACACGTATGACGGAGCACTTTGGATTATCCAAGCTGTTGAACGTGGTGATTATAAAGCGGCTCGTCGGGCAATTAACATCTATAACAGCTACTTTCGTGAAAGGGATGAAGCGCTTCCAGCATCAGTGAATGTAAAAAATGGTGTCGTCAACGAAGGAAATCAACATGCGGGCGCTAATGCATGGATGCTTATAGCCCTGACGCGTTACTTAAACTATAAAGAGAAAATCACCGCAGAGGATATGCCGGTATTTGATTTTGCGATAGATTTAGCCAAATATCTTATGAGTTTGCGCAACGCTGATGATACGGAAGCGTATGGCGCTGTTGCAACAAACAAGGGCAGCCACTACTATTCGACGGAACATAACATCTCGGCACGAGCGGCATTGAAAATGCTTAATGAGTTAATTGCGTGTAAAGCAGCAAAACCATCCGGCAACGTAGACTCTGTCTTTGCCCAGCTTCTTACCAAGCTCGAAATAGCGGTCAATGACATCGAGGAATACTTGCTGCGATCAATGATGGTTCGCGTTCATGATCAGACTGGGGTCAATATCGAATTTATCGTGCCACTGTTACGCATTGGCTACGATAACAGATTGTTCGGGTTTACTGTCTATCAGGCAAAATCCTATTACTTGCGTCGCGGGTATTCGGAAGAAAATGGCTGGGACGATACGTTTGCGACCGACCTCGCGCTCTGGTTAGCCTTGAGCATGGATGAAAGCGAGTTTGCAGCGTTTCGCGGCAGGATGGAAAAAGCCTTGAAAGAGCAAATAGACAATACTCAACACAGCACACAATCACATGACCGAGTGAATGAATTATTGGATCATCTTTCTTCCATGAATCGTAAAGACTTGGTGCGGCAAGCAGAATATTACGCACGTGTGAATGTTGAAGTCGAGTTAAGCAATGGAAGGAAAAAATCAGTTCGATTGTTAGACTTTACTGATGAGAAAGGTCGCATTGCTTGCGGTCGAGGGGGTCAACCGGCGACAGCCATCGAGACGATTGTGGGTCGTGGCAAAGGTAAAGTGGAAGAAAGTAAAGAAATGGGATGGCTCGAAGGAACGTCGTTTGGTGCGTTGGCTTTGCGTCGTGAGGGTGAAGCCGGTGACGCCAAAGCCTACTTGTTAGTAGTTGAAGGGTTAAGGGAAGATGGCGCCCTTCCATATGCAACCTTACATGGTGAGAAAACAGGACATGGATGGGATACACCACGTGGCAACAAGTCCCTTGCTTCAACGGTCTGGTATGATCTTGCCAAGAATAACGTAAACCCAATGAAACTCGAAAAGCAAAACGAGTTTAAAACGGATGTTGATATGGAGGCGTTTCGCTATGCGTTTGATCCTCAAACGCACCTTGAGCATATACGCAAATACATAGAGACAACGCTCGAAGGCCTTCAGGAACATATGGACGAGTTGGAGGCAGTTGAAGATCCCCGAGGAAAGCTATTGTTGTTCAACCTTGCCTTATCCTACATGTACTTGTCTTCAGATGTTGGTCGTGGCGATCGACAGGCTTTTTTTACACCTGAGTTGGGCGGTCTGTTTGGTGATCTTGCAGTTATTGGTGTTACTCATGAAGCAGTGCGGAAAGGAGACGTCTATGGCCCTTTGGCATGGTATGTCGCCCTTGATCGATTGATGGAACTGGGAAACCTCCACATCAGTAAAAAGGCTCAGGAAAAAGGCGCTGTTGTTTACTTACCAAGTGAAAAGGACAAGGGGTTTGATCTTAAAATACTGCCGTTTTACGGTAAGGATGGGTGGGATACAAAACCAGTCGTCAATGAATGGTTCAAATTAGAGCTGTTTAATACGTTTGGCCTGGGACAGGAGGTTGTGTTGTTTGCTATGGGCGGAGAAGAAAAACTCACCTCTAAATATGATCTGGTCGGATTATTTCAGAAATTATTTAAACGTGAATATGAGGCGGTCGTCATTCCTTCAGAGGCAATGCGCTTCGCTTATGTTGAAGCAGTTTATGATTCCGCACCGGACAGCGCTTACTTCCTGAGCCGTGTCGGTGAAAACAAATACATTTTACGCTATAACTATAAATCAGACCAATTGAGCGTTCTTGCCAAGCAACGCATATTCGTTCCGGGTACGGAGCAGTTCTTAAACGATTATAACGCATATATGCCTGATGGCATGCTTGTCCCAGTTGCAGGGCTAGCCAGTTTGAATCAGTCGGCAACTTACCTGGAAGGTATTTTTCTCAATTATGGGGTAAAGATTGACGTGAATACCGGCGCGGTTGAGGTGATTCAATCAACAGACGACTTAGGATATATGATTGGAGTTCAAGACGAAGGTGCTCCTGCGGTATACTTTGAGGTACTATCGGGTAAATTAATCGTCCCCGGCGTGAAGGGAGCTTTGTTGGATGCAGCGTTACGTAAAGGCGGATCTATCAGGCAGACGATCAACGGTAAAACACTGGAGATTAAGCAAGTGCCGGTTGCGCGTATTACGGGCACTTCAACCTACTATGTTTTTGACGATTCGGCATTAGATAAGTTGCCAGTTGTCGTCCTCAAAAAGGATTATACGATCGGGGTTGGCCGTTACAGTAACACCCTTAAAAAAGGAACAACCGTGACGTTCCAAAAGCCGTTTGCATTTGAAGTGGAGCTTGGCGGCAAAAAACGAATGATTCCCGCGGTTATTGAGTATAATGAGACTGAACATGAAAACGATCCATATCGTTTCAAAACAGAAAACGGTGAAATAAAACAAACAGGTCCTCCATTCATTACATGGGAAGAAAAGCGCGACTGGGACGAGAACACACCCTACTGGACGAATTGGGTAATCGACTACAAAGCACGCCTTGCAAAAGCTGTGATGGTTCCCAGATATGCACAGTTCCCGGTTTTTGACATCAAGAAGCAAGAATTCACGAAAGAGGAAACTACTGTTTCTACGAAAGGAAACTGGGACGCATTTGATTACAAAGTTTCCTTTGGATGGCCGGCAAATACTGAAGATGCGTTACAGAGTAGGGGTGCGTGGACTGAAACATTTTTTCTCAGCCTAGGAACGCTTCTTAACTGGACGCACCGATGGGCGCCAAAGTTGAGGTTTGACGGGCAAGGGCACTTGGTTGGCGCCAGTGCCGACAGAGAAGTTTCGGAACTTTTTGCTGCGCGTCATCTTTCCAAACAACCTATAACCTCAGTACCTTTTTTTTCTGAAGAAGGCTTTTTAAAGGTTACCAAGGGGGGCTGGCCTCAAACTGAAAGCGCTACTAGCGATCGCAGATCATTGACGTCAGCACAACGTAGTGCGCTAAATGGATTTGGGTTGCTGCATTTTGTAAGCGGTAATACGCGACCACTTTCAGAGCATGAGGCTCACCGTGCTGTGTGGCTTGGTAATGTTATCCCAGAGGTGAATCAACGCCTGAAACCCTACCGTATTCACTATACGGAGAATGAAAACGACCTTGGTCTAGTGATAAATGGCCGCCAGATTGATATTAATGACACTGCCGCTGAAGCACTGGTCGTTTTGGGAAGGGACGAAGTAGGATTTGTTCAGCCGGGCGTGTTGTTTCTTCAGCAACGAATTGCTGCCCTTCATGGTGTTGCAACGATCTATGATCCGGCACAAGGAGCGAAGTCCTTTACTGAAGCAGAACTCGTTGAAATGTTAAAGACAGGCAATGTCGCTGCCAGGCCGGTTAAAAATGTTGAGTCGGCCAAACAATCGCATGCTTATGCGATTGTTAATTATAAAGGATACGCAGGGCGTCTTTCAATGGGTCTTCAAGGTTTAGCAATTATGCAGAACCTTGAACGCACAGAATACGCCCAACCCTATACCAAAGGAAGCGGCAATTTCCGTATGGCCACAAAAACACAAATCGCTCAGGGGCTGGTTTCCGGTGAGGTGGTTTCGATTCGGCATGCGGGCAAGTGGGTGTTGGCAGTGCCCTATGCAGAAGGTATGGCGCAGCCACGCCTAATGTACAAAAGGAAACGATACGCATTAATCGGTATACCGCGTATTGCTATCCAAGAGTCGATCGACGCTGCCGACGGGTTTGGTTTCATTTCTGGGACGCCGGATCTTCAAACCGGTGATTTAGCCACAGAGATTACACCTGAAATTTTGCGCCGTTTACGCGACGGTGACTGGAGTTATAAGGGCAAGCATTACGGTTTAACTAGTATACAGGAAACGTTTGATGGCGAGGAAGTCCGAGTGATGCGTGCTCATGGCCTCAAAGATAAAAAAGGCAATGATACGGTGATTGAACTAACGGACAAAGGTTATGCCTTGTTAAAAGAAATGACCCGCAATCATGTAGCGGTTGAGACACCGGGAGGTAGCCGATACTATGATTTGGCTGAGTTTAGAGAAATTGCGATCAAAGCTTCTATTGAAGCAGATTTTACCGGGATGAAAGCTAGGGACTCTCTCGGTCGTGAGAAGTTTCGTATTCTTGTCCAACCGACTGGGAAACGCATTTATGAAGTAGTCATTTACGTAGACAATAATAGTTGGCTTATCAAAGAAGTTTTCACCTATGAGTTGGATGCGGCAAGCAACGATCTAGTTCCGTACGCCAAGATACAAGAGCGTGGGAGGTTAAAGCTGCCGGATGAAACTGATGTTATTGTCTTGGAAAAACGAGCGTGGAATGGCCGGGAAACAGGATCTGTCTTAAGTCTTTTCGGTGTTGTTCCCGAAAATGGCAATGGATGGGTAGCCGGGACCAGGCGTGTTGAGTTTAGCTTTTGTGAGTTTATCAATGACGATGTTGACCTTTCAAAAGAGTTCTTACTTAAAATTGCCAACAACAAGCACCCATCGCAAAGTTACATCGGTGTCATCGAAGCTGGGCAATTTATTCCACAGCGATTGGTTTCTCTGTCATCTGAAATATCGTTTGCAAGTGTGCCTCATCACACTGTTCTAAGCGAACTGACTGAGACAATCGCCATTGACCAACGATTTGTAGTTACTCCTGACCTTGGGGATCTAACCTGGATCAAACGGATTGCAGTCAATGAACGGGGGGGCGAGCTCAGCGCAAATTATCAAGCATTTGTAAACAATCATGCTACAGACACAGAACCGGTTATTGAAATCGATGCGTATGGTAACTGTGACGTTAAGAGAATCATGCATGATGGAACGATTCTTAGTGTGCGCTATTTTTTGTACAGCGGCGATCATGTCCCGTCAGCAGTATCTTTAAGCCAAAAAAACAAAAGAACTGTTATTGATTTGGATAAAAAATCACTACTTGTTGAACACCGAGATGAGCATGCCGGATTTTTAAACAAGCGGGAATTTCTGAGGGAAGATAGGTTTTTTGATTATTCATATAACGAAATGCTTGATAATCTTGACGAAATTGAGGCTCTTAGCGTCGAGCGCATCGAGCATCTCGAATATCAGAGTACGAACATTTCACCGGTATTGTTGAAAGCACGGAATGTTGCTGCCTCGACGCAAATGTTTCATCGGTTACACAAAGATGGAACCAACGACATTCTTACTGAAACGACCCAGTTGACCGCTTTCCACGAAGACTGGGAATACCTAGAGAACGGGATTACCTACCATGGTCTTGTCGAGACAGAGAACCATACGGTCTTCTACAATGACGATCTTGGGGAAGATGAAAATTTTCGGTTGCAGTGCAGAGTATTTCGGGACTTCGCGGGTAACCTGCGCATGCAGTTTTTTATGGTTGGAGACAGCTATGACAGGGGCGTTTATGTGTACGATTTCGATTCAAATGCCATGGGTCGTAAATCCATCACTTTAACGAACGATGCGGGCTTGTGGACTGCATCCGAAGCGGCTTCCTATCAGGAAAGCGTGTATTCTGGCCTTGCAGGCAAAGCGTCCGGGCAGCGTCCCGGCCATGCATTTCCTTTTGAGGTTAGCCGTTTCGGCAAGTGCATTGGCGTAAATGTTGATACGGATGCTATTCCTGTCGGGTATTCAACGGTGCACGACCAATTTGAAGAAATCCTCTCCGGAGCTGAGAATATCGCATCCCGATACGTGATTATAAAAACGGGTGATGGTAGATTAGCGACACGTATGGACGGATATAGCCTTGACAGGAATGCACAGCGAATCGGCGATCCGAAATATATTACCTTCATGTTGGAGCAAACAGAGGTTCTGAGTGCACAGGAAGTCGGCCCCTTGCAGTTTGGATATGCGTTAAACAGTTACACTTATAATTATTCAGGGTCGATAGATATATCCTCTTATCTGGAAGATGAATGGAATCGCAGTAACTGCGTTGCCGCGCGCAAAATAGAGAGTGTCTATGCAGATCGGATAAACAAACGTTCTATAGTGTACTACTCCATTGAAGACACCCGCCAGGGACGGCAAACATTGCGTGCGGGTCTTTACGATTTGCTCGGAGGCTGGCCTATTGCAGAAGTTTACAGTCGCATAGTAAGTACCTATAAACGTGACCCGAAAACCATTAAAACGGTTTACTACAAAACTCACCCGCTATATCCTGTTCTGAATTACACGGAAATTAGTAAACCGATTATAAAAAACGGGTTACATATTATTGAGCCTCCATTTTTAGAAAAAACCAATTTGAACGTTAGTGGAGACATCATAGAGGTCGGCAGAAGTAGTGAGTTTGTTCAGGAGCACGGTCAGGGGTTTTTGCGTGGACTGGTCGTTTCACAAGTCGAGAAGTTGAATCTTTTTACCGGTCTTTTTGAAGGTGACCTCGTTGCATTTGATTTACAGACAGGCAATCCTGCACGTATTCCGCTGTCCTATCGCTCACGTTCAATTCATGGTTTTACCGAATCATCCAAAGAGGCAATATGGGATGTTAAGTATTTATTGCCATGGCTATTTAGCGCTGTAGCCCTGATTCCATTTATCGGCTTGGTATCCGGTAGAATCGTTCGAAGTCGAGAGAAAAAGAGAAGGGCGGTACAAGGCGTCCCTTTGTGGACACGTGAGTTGAGCGATACCATGAATGAACGCGTGGTTCTGAATACACTGGGCCTTCTTACAATTAACGAAAAAAACGAAGTTGTTCTTGCGGATCGAATGGCAGCTCAGGAAGGATATTCGGGCGTTTTGCCCAATTATTTTTATGGGAGCGACGGACCGATTGAGGGACGTTTTTCAGGGCAGTTGCGGGTGTTGGCTAATCTTGTCGGCGAATGGGTTCACGCAAATGAAGGAATCAAACCGGATGATATGTTGGGTGATCATCCATGGCTTAACGGTCTGGATGCGTACATTACCATCTGGTCTTATATTGTACGTTTTTGGATTAAAGAAGGCGGGCGTGAAAGCACGCATGTATGGTCTCGTCTGGAGGATTACGTTGGTGAATTCGTCGACCGATTTAGACAGCTTCTCATTCAGTACAAAAAAGCGCTGAGTCAGAGAGAATCGGTGGATGAGATTAATAGGAAGCTATTGGCGTTGTTTAATGAAAGAGGGCTGTGTGCTCGTGATGCACCGCTTACCTTCAACGATAAGGCTCGAGAAAGTCATGACCGAATACGGTTACGAAGAATTGTAAGTTCTTTTACCCAAGGGCTTATTGATACTTCAGATATTTTGCCCGAATCATTCGAGGCTGATACGGGCATCTCCGTTAAGCGAGAAAATGACAGTAAAACAATTGCAGGCGCTGTTGAAGCACACTGCACAGTACGTGATCTTAAAGGCGGAAACTTGCTCAAGGATATTGATTTTCCGAATGGTGGCTTTCTGGAGAAGCTCGTTAGAGTCATGTCGCGATATATGCTGACGGAGGATGAAGTTTTTTCCTATGAGCAAGGGATTGCGCAAATACAGCACATGCTGCGTGATCATGAAGCCTTTCTGAAACGCGAGGGAAGCAATAATATACAAGACCACCCCTGTGTGTTAATCGCTGCCCGCAATGTAAAAGATTTTTTCCCCATAATAGTTACTGCGCTCATTGCCATTAACGTGTTTGCAGGCGGTCAATCCTTGTTTGCACATATTTCAGGCGCAATGGCGTCTGCGGGTAGCTTTTTCCCATTTTTTCCAGGAGGGCTCTATGGTATTTGTCTAGCTGCAATTGTTCTTGGGGTCGGAGCATGCAGCTTTGGCAATCGGCAGCTCAGGGCGCGTTACATAAATGAGTATAGTTTTAAAGTCCGGAGTCAGGGCATTTATAAGCCTTTTGTTTGGCGTACGGCAGGAAATGCTTTGCGAGCCTGTGGATTTATTGGTCTGGCCGGTTTACTGTTTTATGAAGCGTTTTCGGTGAATGTTGTTACCGCCAAGCTATTGTTTTTAATTGTATCCGGTTTTTGTTTGCTTGAGACAGCAGGCTTTGTATCACCGCCGTTGCTTTCATTTCTGGGCGCACGCTTTGATTTGAAATCTAATATTTTCAGTCCTGCACGAGGAGGGTCTGTTTCGGGTACTGCACTAAAGATGATCTGGAGGCCTACTGTTACATCCGGGAAGACAACCCTTGATATGGTGATGGCAGCGGTTTTCTATTACATTACGTTTGTTACATTTGCATTAACGGCGATCTGTTTGTTACTCAATGTCTATCAACTTTACTTCATTGGAAACCTTGTTTCCGGAAATATAATAAGCGTCTGCATCGCGTCGTTTATTGTTTCGATCGCGTTGTATCTAACACAGTTTGGTATCGGACAAGCGGCTGTTATTGTGGCTACCTTTATCCGCAAGTTCCCGGTTGTGTTCTTAGGAGTGGTTGCTGCATTTATTGTTGGTTGGGCATTGGTTTTTGTTCCCGGTGCAGATACACCCGTAGGTGTTGGGTTTGCCGCGCTTCCATTTGCTGCGATCGCTTTTTATAATAATAGAATTAATGCGTTTTTTAAACGGTCTGGTTCCAAAAATACGGCATTTCCTCAGACAGCTGGAGATGGCCACCGTACCATTGGCCACATTTTTTTTGGTGGTCAGTCTTTGGCATCAGAAGTGTTTTTTAACGACTTAGAGAGGGTTCTTGGTCGGTATCTGGAAGCTTATGACGTAATGAAAAACAATCTGGATTCAAAGGCGGTGACGCTTTTGGGGTCTGAGGATTTAGACAGGTCCGACCTTGAAGACATGTTCAGATTGTTGCTCGAAAAAGAGCGGCTAGCCGAAATGACCTTATATCACCCATTGCAGATTCAGCATCCGGGGGAACGAAGTGAATTTTCAGATGAGGTGAAACAGAAGCTGGTTTCTGCTAACCTGATGATCCACGCCGCAAATAAAAAAGAGGCGCAGGACTTACGTCGTGCCTGGGATATTCGTCGCTGGATGTATTCTCATTGCATTAACGGAGGATCCCAGGATAGCGCCATTAATCTGGTAGAGATGATTTTGGCCTACAGGAAAGAGAGTATTGATAAAGACGTCATCCTATACCTCGGACACAATAAATACAATGATACCTCCGAGTTGCCTTCAAAAACCAATGTAAAGGCAATTACAGAAGTCGGACAACGCATCAAACTATGCAAGATGCTTGATGCAATCTCTGAAGTAAAGGCAGTGGTTTGCTACTCATGGACGCCTTTTAGCTGCAAATCGGCGGGCATGTTGGAGATGGATCTTGTTCCGGGGACAGAACATTTGAAAAAGTTGCTCATTGTCGACCGTAATGCATGCTGCAATAATCTGGATACATTCATTTCCGATTTAAAAAGCGCTGCTAGCGATCAGAACATGGTCCTTATGATTCCCGGTCGCGGTACAACCAAAACACTCACACGCATGGGACAAGCGTCTCAGTTAATTGAAGAAGGCCATCGAATGTACCTGCAGGGGTTGGAGTTTTTCGGAGGTCGAGCAGGTGAATGTATCGGGACGGGTTGGGGCAATATTATCAGCCTTTACGGAGGAGAAATGCTCGATCAGTACGCCGATCCGGATGCAGTACTAAGGCCTTTGACCAGTGCTTTTTTTAATCAGGATGGGTATGCAAAAAGCTTCGGATTGCAGGTATTCAGCGCTCATGCATTAGGTGTTTCTGAAGATATCTGGGCCGTTCAGCAACAGACCTATCAGGCAATTGCACTCGGACGGACTCCAAACTATGGGCTTTCACGCGCGCTTTGGCACAAAAAACGAGAAACATATAGCGTATGGGCCTGGGTTCCAGCCATGCCGCGATGGTCTGGTGGCGCGTTACAGAAGGTGTTTGATAAAACAATGCAAAGTGTTTTCGAGCTTGGACCGTTATCTATGTTTGCAAAGTCCATTCGCACGCAAGGTAGTCGTTATTTCCTAACAGTTGCATTTTCATTTATTTTTATTCTTACAATGCCGTTTGCAATTATTCTGGGCGTATCACCGTTTGCAGGCACAGTTGCGCTACTTCTCGTTTTTGGAATTCTGTTCAACCAGATCCTTGCCGGTCACTCATTAATACTATATATTGATCAGGCAGGTTACAATAGATGGTTCGCTTTGATTTCTGGCGTCACGGTGTTTGTTGCTTACTGTATGTTTCCGGCAATAACTTCGACCTGGGTCTTTGTAGCGTTTATTATCGGCGGAGTTGCAGAAGGTTTTCTGAAATGGATGGTGACTCGCCCGCGTGATCTTATCCTGTTTCCGTCCTTACTCGTTATCCAAATGATCGGCCAGATTATACGTCAGACCTGTGAGTTTGCAATTTCCGGCCGCAATGATACAAATTTCTATCAAGTCAGTGCCGTTGCTGACTTTGAAAAAGATTTTTACAAAATAACTGATAAAATAAAAGAACTGCGAGAAAACTTAAAACAAAAGAGAAACTGCCTAAAAAAAGAAAAAGCACGTAAACTGACGATAAAAGAATATCTGGAAGAAGATCTGAAACATTGGTTTACGATACATTTTGTAAAGGATCTGTTTGGTTATGTTTTCAACACCATGATATCACCTATTTCAATGGTTGGTGTTTTTATATTTGTTTCAAGTTTATGGGCATTAACATATGCTGTGTCTCTCAAGGATGTGTGCTTGCTTTACTTGACCCTTACTTTCTCTATAGGCGTTACGGTTGGGCCATTTGTTATGACAGTGCAGCGGGGCAGAAGTCTTGGGTATTTTAACAAGTTATTTGCAGGGTTTGGTGCCACGGCTGGTATTGCATTGTCGATGTTCATTCCTAAGATTGAATTTATGAATCCGTACATTGTGTTAGCTGCCGTTTGTGTTCTTATAGCTGGCTTTGTCACTACCGTTTCAGTAAATCCTTTTTCGAGAGATAAGAACGGCGAGCGCTTGCGTGATGGATGGATTACAGATGCTCTGAGATCATTTCTAATGCGTAGCGGCTTTGCAAGATGGGCTTTCAGCGCTTTCTTCATGCCCCAGGATTTGATGGGTAATTATCAGCAGATAAATGACAAAAAGAACACCGTCGCCGTATCGGAAATCTTAAAGAAAGAAGCACTTTTTGCGCAAGTAGAACGAGAGAATCATGGATACCGACAACAAACGCATCGAGCAGTTCTTATGTTCAAACGCGGGTTTGCGGTTGGGTTCTTTGCCTCGATACCGTTCTTCTATGTTCCCATTTTTAAAATGTTTCATATGGAAGTGGACGGAATTATTATTGGCATACAGACGTCTACATTTTTGATATTTATAGTTACAGTCGTTGCAGCGATCACTTGCCTGTGGGTTGTTACTGATTTAAAGCGAAAACGTGAGACAAAATTGCTGATAAGAAGACGAAAAAAATCGCTTTCTGTTTTGGGACATCATCTTGATGAAATGTCAGCCTTTGACCAATCACGAATCTATGCGCTGTTTGCAGACATTAAGACGTTTATCGATCAGGAATCATTAAGATACGCTGCTGAGTATATGGATAAAGTAGAAACGATTTTAAAGAATCCTGAATTTACCAGATAATCGAACTCGTTGCTTTAAAACCCTGTGTTCTCTACCAAACAATTCATTGCAGCTGTAGCATTGATTTTGTAAAGCAACGTGTTGACTTTTTTTGACGTGCATTTCGCAGGTTAACCTGTTCACTCAGCGGATATGGACGAAATTTATCGTACGATTCCACATCGCCCACCATTTCTCTTCATTGATGAAATTGTGGAAATCCGTGAAGACGGCGCTACCTGCAAGCGCACGATACGCATGGAAGAACCGCAGTTTGAAGGGCACTACCCGGGCAACCCGATCATGCCGGGTGTTCTACTGTGCGAAGCCTGTTTTCAGACCGGTGCGATTTATCTGGCAAAGCAGATCGAAAAGGAGGGGCGTTCGCTCCAGGATGTTACTCCGGTGTTGTCGCGTATTAGCGATGCGCGGTTTAAGCAGATGGTAAAGCCGGGTGATGAAGTGCTTATCGAAGTGACGATGAAGGAGACACTCAGTAAGTTTTTCTTCCTGAAGGGTAAGGTACTTAAAAATGGCAAGCCGGCGCTTACCATCGAATTTGCATTGGCGATGCTGGAAAAGGAGGCTGGGAAATGAGTTTTCTCGATCTTGAAGGGAAGCGCTTTCTGGTGATGGGGGTTGCTAACCGCAAAAGCGTTGCCTGGGCAATCACGCAATCTCTGGAAGCCGAAGGTGCGACGGTGATTCAAAGCGTGCGTTCTCAATCACGTTTGGAAAGTCTGCAAAAGTTGTTGGGTGAGCGGGAGGCTCATATCTGCGATGTCGAATTTCCGGAGCAGATTGAGCAATTGGCTAAAACCGTCGGCGCGAAGCATGGCCCGCTGGATGGGATTGTGCACTCAATTGCATTTGCCAATTACTCGCAGGGCTTTAAGCCGTTTCACGAAACACAGCGCGCGGACTTCCTGCAAGCAACCGCAATTTCTGCCTTTTCGCTGGTTGAGGTCGCGAATGCATTTAAGCCTTATCTGAAGGACGATGCGTCGGTGGTGTCGATTGGTATTTCCTCAACCGATGTGACTGCCGAGAACTACGGCTACATGGCGCCGATCAAGGCAACGCTGGAAACGTCTTCCTACAACCTGGCCAAATCGTTTGGCGCCGACACGCGGGTGCGCTTCAATACGGTGAATGCCGGCCCTTTGAAAACGAGTGCTTCAGCGGGGATACCCGGGTATCTGGAAAGTTATCTGTATGCCGAGAAGCTGACCTTCCGCAAACAGAACCTGACGACTAAAGAAGTGGCGAACACCGCTGTATTTCTGCTGAGTCCGGCTTCCAGTGGCATCAACGGACAGGGCATCGTTGTGAATGCCGGGATGGATCGCAACTATTTCGACAAGGAAGTGGTACGCTTGGCAATGCGCCCCGAGTGAACCTTTAGGAACGTCGAACGTTGAACTTTGAACATTGAATAGTGAGGAACGTTGAATAGTGACTGTTGAATGAAGTTTGAAAACGTAGCTATCGAGACGCTTGGATATGCGCTGCCTGAGGAGGTTTGGACTTCGGCGGATATCGAGGCTAAACTGTCCCCTGTGTACCAGCGTCTGGGTCTGCCGGAGGGGCGTCTGGAGTTGATGACCGGGATCAAGGAGCGTCGCTTCTGGCCCAGGGGTACACGTCCTTCGGACGCGTCGGCCAAAGCAGGGGAGGCGGTGCTGGCTAAAACATCTTTTGCCCGTGATGAGATCGATCTGTTAGTTCATTCGGCAGTTTGCCGGGATCGGCTTGAGCCAGCAACCGCGGCCTATGTTCACGGGTTGCTCGAACTACCCGGAAAGACGCAGATATTCGATATCTCCAATGCCTGTCTGGGCTTTCTGAATGCCATGGTAGTTGCCGGGGGGATGATTGAGTCGGGACAAGTGGAACGCGTTTTGGTTGTTTCCGGTGAGGATGGTCGTCCTCTGGTCGAAAATACTCTGCAACAACTCCTGAATCCCGAGCTGACGCGAAAGACGATCAAGCCGTTTTTTGCTAATCTTACAATCGGTGCCGGGGCGGTTGGAGCCTTACTCTGCCATAAAAAGCTGATATCGACAGATTGTCCTTTGCTGACTGCAGCAGCGGTCGAAACCGACAGTTCGGCAAATAATCTCTGCCAGGGTGACAGCGCCGGGGATGCTTTGGAAATGTTGACCGACTCCGAAGAATTACTGGTGGCTGGTATTCAGGTCGCAACGCGTGCCTGGAGGCGGTTTACCGAGATAACCGGTTGGACGGCGGAAACGCCCGATTGTGTTGTAACCCATCAGGTGGGTAAGGCGCATTCCCGGGAATTATTCAAAGCGCTGCAACTGGATTTGGAAAAGGATTACACGACGTTTGAAACACTGGGAAATGTCGGGTCGGTCTCCTGTCCCATTACGCTCGCCCGAGCCATTGAAGCAGGCAAATTCAAGGCGGGTCAAAAGGCAGCATTGCTGGGAATTGGCAGCGGCTTAAGCAGCTTGATGATGGCTGTCGAGTGGCCTTTACATGAACCCGAAAAATAATTAAATGTCAGTGATAAGCTATATTAGGATATTTCTATCTGGTCTGTTTTTATTGTCCTTGCCCTCGTGTGTCCTGGGTCCCAGGCCTTCGATATCCAACACACCGCAAGCGGGAGTTGATCGACCCTTGCAGGAACTTGAGCAAGTGATCGCTCAAAAGGATGCAGATATTGAGGGTCTGAGACCGAATAACGAAAACAAAATTTACTGGGCTGAGCCCATCCGGCAAACTAAGTATTGTCTGGTATACTTGCATGGTTTTTCCGCCAGCGGGATGGACGCGGATCCCATGCACCGCGAATTGGCTCAACGCTATGGCATGAACCTGTATGTTCCCCGGCTTTTTGCGCACGGGATTACTGATGAAGACGCTATGTTGGAACTCACTGTTGAAGACTACGTGAACTCGGCAAAGGAGGCTGTTGCGATCGGGAAAAAGATGGGCAATAAAGTAATCCTGATGGCCAGTTCCACGGGCGGTTCTCTGTCGCTGTATCTCGCTGCTGAAGATCCCCAAATTATCGGTCTGCTATTGCTCTCGCCCAACATTAGAATTGCGAACCGAAGTGCGGCGTTGTTTGCGGGTCCATTTGGCCTTAAGCTTGCGCGTCTGTTTGTCGGTAGCCACGTTATCTGGTCTCACCCCAATGAAGATGTGAAAAAGTACTGGACTATGCGCTATCGTACCGAGGCCCTGGTTCAACTTCAGATCTTTATCAAGGCAGCGATGAAAAAGAAGATTTTCCAACAGGTCCGTCAACCGGTCTTTCTTGGGTACTATTACAAAAACAAAAAAGAGCAGGACGATGTGGTCTCAGTCGCTGCGATGCTCAGGATGTTTCGGCAGTTGGGCACACCTGAAGCGTTAAAGTGTAAGGTCGCCTTTCCGGGAGCGGCAACACACTCAATTTCCTCGCCCTTGCATTCCGAGGAGACTGAAAGAGTACAACATCAACTTCAAAGCTTTATTGAAAACATCTTGGATATTGCTCCGCTAAACTCTATTTAATGCTCGTTTCAAAAAGGATTAAAGCTTGGATTAAAACAAACGATTCGGAACACACTTCATAAATGCGCACAAGAACAGATCCATTGCCACAGAATATGCAGGTGGAATACCCATTTGAAGGGAATCTTTTTGAGCAACCGGGAGCATCTGAGTCCGGCCCCCCTGTCCGGATGCACTATCTGGATGAAGGTGAAGGCCCGGTGGTTCTAATGCTACACGGTAACCCGACCTGGTCTTTCTACTACAGGAACTTGATTAAAACGCTGGTTGCCGCAGGATTCCGTTGTATCGTTCCGGATCATATCGGTTGCGGGCTTTCCGATAAGCCTCAGGATTATCCTTACCTATTGGAGCGACGTATTGAAGATGTTGAACGGTTGATCGATCATTTGGGAATCAGTCGGTTTAGTCTGGTCGTCCACGACTGGGGTGGGGCGATTGGCTGCGGACTTGCCGGTCGTCGACCGGAGGCTTTGGAAAAGCTGGTTGTGCTCAATACGGCAGCCTTTCGGTCAAAACGAATTCCGCTGCGCATTGCTGCAATTAAAGTACCGATCCTGGGTGAATTTATAATTCGTGGATTAAATGGATTTGCGGGCCCGGCAGTAAATATGGCGGCACAAAAGCCGCTTTTGCCGGTGGTTAAGACTGGGTTTCTATGGCCTTATCGGAGCTGGACTGATCGTGTAGCTGTGTGGAATTTTGTAAAAGATATCCCATTGTGGAAGTGGCATCGTAGTTATGCGGCACTTCTTGAAGTAGAGACTCGCTTGTCAAAGTTAAAGGACAAGCCGGTACAAATCGTCTGGGGTGGTAAGGATTTTTGTTTTAGCAAAAGCTTTCTAAAGCAATGGTGTGAATTATTTCCCGATGCTGAAGTACATTTACACGAAGACTGCGGGCATTACATTCTCGAAGATGGAGGCAGTACGGTTTGGGAGCGGATAAAATCTTTTCTGATAGCTTGATCCACAGAATTTAGCTGGCACACATATCCAAAATGGTAGCGCAGGCGCGTCCCTGCGCCGCACGAACGTTCAGACGCTTTTACTTACACCACGCCATTTCGACAAGCTCAAGGCCCCCCAGCAGATGCGCAGCTTTAGCAAGCGTTCTCTGGATTGGACTGAGAGGCACTGAAACGCTCGCTGAAGCGTCGCGCTACGTTGCTCCAGCCAACGCTTGCGACAAAACTCAACGATCATCCTGATGTTTCCACTGAAAATAGCGAAGAACCCCAATTTACCAGTTACTGCTTTAAGCATGAGTGGTTAAGAAATGTTCGTATTCCTGACGATCAATCTCGCCATTGTCATCCATATCAAGCACCTTGATGAGGGCCTGAATCAGTAACTCCACTGCATTTTTTTCATCTTCGGTGACGATTCCGTCACCATCGGCATCCCAACCAAAAACCTGAGTGTACGCTTCTTTTACTTCTTCGTGAGACAGGGAACCATCTCCGTTTATGTCAATGGTATCAAAGGCGGGCAGGCGCTGCCAGAGCTGGCGCATAAAGTAGTCGAGGATGACTGGCATTACTGGTCTTCCGGCATCGGAGGGGGGTGGGCCGCCGGGTAACTCATTTTTGGCATAGTTAATAATATCGTCGATGTTATCGAGTCCGGTGAGCAGATCGATCTGTATGGCAACCGTGTAGACTTTTTCGGGTGATAAGGGTTGTCCTTTAATCGAAAGTACTTTTTCGCCACGCGGGGCTACGGCCAGGTTATCACAGGTGTGCAGATAGCGTGAACGATTGGCCGCGCCTTCGTCCGCACGACTGTCTTTAAGGGCAGCAGCGATCACTCGCCCCGGCATGGGTACGACGACAACATCTCTGGAAACAGGAAACTCCAGATGCAATGCGGCGAGGGTAAATAGGCCGCTTGGATAGTCTCGGTCGCCGCGAATCATCCTTGATTGCAGCAAGGTACAATCCACCGGATGGTAGGGAGTATTATAGGACAGACTTTCGCGTACGGCTGTGCACAGCAGTGTACTCATTGTAGTTTGACCGAGTCGCATCTGCTTGGATGAAAGCAGCGTGGCTTGCTTCGGATGGCGATAAATCACCGCACTGTCCAAGGCGTTTAACACTGCCTGGTGGCGCTCTGCAGTTGCTTTCACCTTGGGGTCTTCGGGCCATTGTTGGGTTTCTACCAATTCGATGGTTACTTGCGGATGCGATGCAGTCTCATCATCCCATGTTATATCCACAATGGATGTCTTATGTGCGTCTGAACCTGCCTTGACAATCCATGATTCGCTCGCTGCCTGTTCGAGAAATTCACCGTGATCGTGACCACCCAGAATAACCGGAAACAGCGGTGTTGTTTGATCCTCCTGAGTCATTTCGGCAAGTATTCGGTCATCATCGGCAATGCTCTGGTGGGTCATGGGGACGACAAGGTCGACTGCCTGCTCGTCGTATAACTTGCTTCGGTATCGCACTGCAGCGTCATTGACAGATTCCATTGACGGAACCGATCCACCAAAGGCTCCTTTTATGTAAATGCCCGGATAGTTACAAAGTAGCCCGAGCAGTCCTACCTTCTTGGTTTTTGTCTGACCTTTGACTTCCAAAACGGTATATTCCGGTAATGCGACGGGAAAATCAGGCATGTTCGTGTTGAGCCAAATGCCTCCGCCAGCCTGAAATTCTTCGATGCGTTTAAATAGTGCATTCAAAGGAATACTGTTTTCATGGTTGCCAAAGCACACGTAGCGAATACCGGCCTGCAACATTGTTTCGACCATACCAAATCCCATGTCCAATGCTGAAAGCAGACTAGGGGCAACAAAATCACCCGCTAAAACTGCAATGGTACAATCAGGCCCGGCACTTTTTTCTTTTATTAACGTTGCGAGGCTTGGCAGGTTATCGAGTACATATACATCATTTATGTGGATGATACGAAGACTGCAATTAGGACGCATAACTAAAAGATTAATTTAAAGGCAGGCCCAGATCCTGACCTGGCTTTAGTCGGACTGTCAATGTGTTTGTTGGCTCGGTGTATCCACCACGACCGCCGGCCCGATGTTAAAGCACGGCGACCGTCTCAGACCCTGAGCTTGTCGAAGGGAGCGCCGTGGCCACAACTTCTTTTAAAAGACAAGGGGGAATATTTATCAAGCTACCTATCGCAAAGAACCTACAATGTGGCTTCAAATTATTGATTATCAGTGGCTTCCCGGTGCATTATACCCGTTAATTATCTGCGTAAACTCTGTGGAATGACAGTGTTTTTGAATCACTAATTGTTGAATCTAAAAAGGGCTACGTCGCCATCCTGAAATAGATACTCTTTGCCCTCCAGTCGGTACTTTCCGGCTTCACGAGCTTTGGCAATGCTGCCTGCTTCGATCAAATCTTCGTAAGTGACCACATCGGCTTTGATAAAGCCTGACTCAAAGTCGGTGTGGATGACGCCTGCGCATTGCGGTGCCTTCATGCCTTTGCGAAAGGTCCAGGCGCGTACTTCCTGTTCTCCGGCCGTGAAGTAGGAGGCGAGACCCAGCAAATCGTAGGTTGCCCGAATCAGCAGCGATACTCCGGAATCACTAACGCCGAGCGATTCCAGATACTCCGCGGCTTCAGCTGCATCGAAGTCGATCAGTTCCGCTTCAACTGCCGCTGAAATAATGCAAATGCCCGCGTTGTGGTGATTTTGAGCAAAGTCTTCTACTTTCGCGACATAAGGATTCTTTGCGCTGTCTGCCAGTTCGGATTCGGCGACGTTACAGGCATAAAGAACAGGCTTTGCAGAGAGTAGGCACAAACGCTTCAGTACGGCTTTTTCCTCTTCGGAAGTCTTCAGTGTAACCGCCGGTTTGGTTTCATCGAGGTGAGGCAAAAGGCGCTCGATCAGACTTAGACTTTCAGCAGCTTCCTTGTCACCGCCGCGTGCTTTCTTGATTAGTTTTTCTTTCTGGCTTTCCAGAGAGGTGATGTCTGCCAGAATGAGCTCTGTATTGATCACTTCGATGTCGCGCAGCGGATCAATCGAACCCATATTATGAATGATGTCATCATCTTCGAAACAGCGTACAACGTGTACAATGGCGTCCACTTCGCGAATATTGGCGAGAAACTTGTTGCCCAGGCCTTCGCCTTTACTGGCACCGGCAACCAGTCCGGCAATATCGACAAACTCAATTACTGCGGGAATCACCTTGTCGGTTTTTGCTAGCTCACGTAAGGGTTCCAGACGATTGTCCGGCACCTGCACGACCCCGACATTCGGATCGATTGTGCAGAACGGATAATTTGCCGCCTCCGCTTTGCGCGTGCGTGTGAGCGCATTGAACAGAGTACTTTTTCCCACATTGGGCAGACCTACGATACCAGCTTGAAGCATAATTATGCGGAAACTAGGTAATGTTTGTGTGGGTGCAATCACAAAGAATTGGGTGAACGTCTAACTGGGTGAACGTCGAACGTTGAACGTTGAACATCGAACGTTGAATGGTGGATTTTAAACGTTGAACGTCGAATGGCGGACGGGTGAACTTTAAACGTTGAATGGTGGATTTTGAACTTTGAACATCGAATGGTGGACTTTGAGCGCTAAATGTTAATCTTTTTGTAGTATGAAATCGAAAAGCAAAGCTAAGGATAACCAATCGAATGCACTGAGGGCTCTACAGCGCAAGTTGTCTGGGCGTGTTCTGGTAGATGAGGCAAGCTGTTTTGCGGCGTCTATTGACAATTTGAGGCTTTCGTTTTTGCCGGACGCCGTGGTGCGTGTGGAAGCTGCGAGTGAAGTCGGGGAGGTTCTGAAACTGGCTTACAAGTATGGAATACCGGTTACCGCTCGGGGCGCAGGTTCATCCACAACCGGCGCAGCAGTGCCTTTGAAGGGCGGATGGGCTCTCGATCTTTCGGCTTTGGACTCGATTGAAGTCGATACGGTTTCGCGGATGGCCACGGTTGGCGCAGGGACCATTACTGCTAACTTACAAGCCGCAGTAGAGGCGGTTGGACTTTTTTATCCGCCGGATCCGTCTTCTAAAGGGTATTCGACGATTGGAGGAAACATCGCCTGCAACGCAGGCGGCATGCGTTGCGTTAAATATGGAGTTACGCGTGATTACGTACTTGGTCTGGAGGGTTTTTTTGCAGATGGCAGTCCGTTCAAACTGGGACTGCCGCTCAAAAAGTATGTCTCGGGCCTCAATTTGCGTGATCTGATGATCGGTTCGGAAGGCACCTTAGGGGTTATAACTTCGGCAACCTTAAAACTCATCCCAAAGCCCGAAAAGCGTTGGACTGGCATGTTTGCCTTTAAATCAGAGTCAGCGGCCCTTAAGGCAGTTACAGCCTTATTTGAGGAAGGGCACAGTCCGTCCATTCTGGAATTCCTGGATCGTCAGTCTGTCAGCTGTGCCGAGCAATACACCGGAACGCCGATTTTCGCAGACTGTCCAAATGCAGCGCTGCTTTTGATCGAAGTCGATGGAAGCTCCGCCGAAGTACGTAAGCAAAGCAAACAACTGCTGAAATTTATGGAGCAGCATGCGATCCTGCATCAGGAAGCCCGAACGGACGGCAAAGCTGAAGCAATTTGGCAGGTTCGCCGCACCTGCTCGCAGTCGATGTATTCAATCGCCGATACCAAATTGAACGAAGACGTGGTTGTCCCGATCCACAAGCAAGCAGAGTTGATCCGCTACACAATCGCGCTCAAGAAAGAAATTGGTCTCGCCACGCCGACCTTTGGACACGCTGGTGACGGCAATCTGCACGTCCACATCATGTACAACCGTTCCAATCCCGAAGAAAAAAAGAAAGCAAAGCAGGGCATTCAAAAACTAATGCAGAAAGTAGTCGATCTGGGCGGTGTGATTACCGGCGAACACGGCATCGGACTGGCGAAGGCTCCCTTCATGGCAATGCAGCACAGCAAAGCTGAAATTGCGTCCATGCTTGCCGTAAAGAACGCACTGGATCCAAAAGGCATCCTTAACCCCGGCAAAATCTTCGAACCGTTTGAAGTCTGGGATCACAAAACTGAAACGGTGAAGTTACCTTGGGATACTTTTTTCAATCTCAAGTAATATGATTTTCATCGGACATTGACAAAACCTGCTACAAAATGAACTATGGCAAGCATGCAAATTGAAATCAATGACAGTACTTTAACAGGCAAGCTTGAGCGTATTGCACACAAGGATGGTGTTTCCGTAGAACAAGTAGCCGTTGATTTGCTTAATCTAGCCTTGGCTGAAGAAGCAGCTGTTGACCGGTTGGTAGAATTCTTAAATCCTCGTATTGATGAGGCCAGAAAAGGTAAATTGATAGACCAGTCTCCAAGCGAAGTTGCCAATGAAGTTCATACTGAACTTGGTGTTATCTAGTGAGAAATTACAGGCTTACGCTTTCTGCCAAAGAGGACCTTCGCAAAATCTCGCGCTATACGATTAAAGAATGGGGCATTGAGCAGGATAAGAAATACATGGAATTGCTTGATATATGTTTTGATGAGATAGGCAAAGGTTCGATAGTAGAGCGATTATTCAAAGATGCTGGTCCGGGCATTTATGTAAGACACTGTGAACATCACTTTGTTTTTTACCTGCGAGAGCGTTCTTCGAGAGCGGTTATTTTCGCTGTGCTTCATGAGCAAATGGATTTAATTGTTCAATTGAAAAAGCGCCTTTCATCAGGCGACCAGTAAAGGTGATCGATCTGGGCGGTGTGATTACCGGAGAGCACGGCATTGGCCTGGCAAAGGCTCCCTTTATGACGATGCAACATAACAAAGCTGAAATTGCGGCCATGCAGAGCGTTAAACAGGCACTGGATCCGAAGGGAATCCTCAATCCTGGCAAAATCTTTGAACCGTTTGAAGTCTGGGATCATGAACCTGAAACAGTAAAGTTGCCTTGGGATCTTCATTAAAAGGCATGTAGAACATTTTTGTACAAAAAATTATTGCTTTGACCGCAATAAAATTTCAGATTCCAGGATATACCTTACAACTAAAGTTACCTCATTAGTATCTAAAGTGCATAACATATCTTTCATAACAAGAGTTAATCAAATACTCTTTTCCGCTTTTCCTTTTCTGGTAATTGCACTTTTTGCGTCTTCAGCCAACGCGCAATCTTCTGTTAAAGCACAAATTATAGTTAGCGTGACAGTTGGTGAACCTTTACCACCGCCAGAGCTGCCTGATTTTCAAACATGGTTCGAAGGCTTTTTAGGTGGCAACAACCCACAAAATCATCAAGTAACTTCGACTTCCGATTATGACGGTGATGGCCAGTTGGATTTCTTAGAATATTATGCGGGGACTGATCCAACAGATGGATCTTCTAGATTAAACGTGGCAAACGTAGAAGTGTCTGGCGATGATGCAGTAATTACATGGACATCCGTACCTGACACTGATTCTACTGAGGAACCCGGTAATCGATTCTACAGAATATTTCGCTGTGGCCCCGATGCATTAGGCACTCTGGTAGATTCAAATGCTACTATTTCATCGCTACAGAGCGAAAGTTCGATAACTGATCTTGGAGAAGTAAGTTCGGATGGAGAAACGACTTCTTATACAGATGTGGGCGCGAGAAGCCAGTTCCCGCTTTTCTATAGGGTATTCCTTTCAAAGCCGGAACCCCAAGTGCCAAACCCTTAATTTACACCGTTGCTCCCAACGAGCAATTTCTAAAAAAACAACCAAACTATAAATTAAATGGAAATGATTAAAAAAATAATAGCTGTATTATCAGCCAGCTTAATGGCAGCATCTTTCACTTATGCCGCTGTATCGATAGAAAAAAGTGTAACTGTCGCAGCAACTGTTAATTCAGCTAATCTCGACAAAGTTCCTGCCAAGCTCTCAGTAGTTTCACCTGCAGCTGACAACGAGGGCGTGGTTAACATAACTTTCAACAGCGGCAGTCCACTATTCGTGGGCGATACGGATGGAAAGGGTGCACAAAACTCACGTTATGTCTCGGAAGCAGTTGTACTTGACTATGTGGCGCCTTATGGTCCATGGGATATTCGTATTTACACTACTCGCCTAGACTTAATCGAAGGTCTGGTTGATATTAACGCAACAGACAGTGCTTCTAGAACTGCTGCGCAAATTGCAGCAACCGAGAGAATTCCACTTAAATTCACGACAGCTCCTCGATCAGATCCTGATCCGGATGATACTGTTGATCCCTCCTTTGATATCGGAGATAACACTGATTGGGCGGGTGGTGATGACGCTTTGTTTTCTTTTGTAATTCAAGAAGATGTTGATGCAACTGATGACAATGGATTATTTTTCTTCAAACTTGCTTCTTCATCTATTGGCGATGAGTCCGCAAATTCAAGTTTTGAATTTTATTTCGGTGTCGATGTCTTGGGAGCATCAGCTGGCATAACTTATTCTGCAGACGTAACAATTGAGCTTTATATTCAATAAGTAGTTAACAAATTTGGAAGGTAAGCCTTGGAAAAGGCTTACCTTTTCAAGTTTTTGCAATGTAAGTACTTTCAGTTAATCAACTTTAAATATCAAATCTTGATCTATAATTTTATGTCTTGGGCTTATCCACTAGCTTTGGTTCCATCTGTAATTCTTTTATTTACAAATTGCTTGTCCGCTTTGCAGGTGAGTCCTTTGAGGACCATAGCCCAGATAGAGGCAGGGCAGAAGACAGAAGGTTCGATAACGTTGATCAATAACAAAGATTTTCCAGTTAGTATCGAAGTAGAATCAAAAGATTTGGTTCAAAATGAAAATAATGATGCAGAATGGTTCACTCTAAGCCAAGACGCCATTTTTTTAGAGCCCAATTCTGATACGTCACTTGATTATAAAGTTTTGCTTCCCGAAGGAAGCACCGGAGAATATAAAGCTCGTGTTGCCTTTCTGGAAAGGCCCTTGAATTCTGAAGGTGAAGCTCTTGTCTCAATTAACACGAAGATTTCTATTCCACTTTTCTTTTCTGTCAAAGGAACGGAGGTCTATGATTTTGAAGTGGTGGATTTTAAATTAGATAAGAATTCAAGAAGTGAAGCTGAAATGGTAATTATCAACCGAGGCAATGTGCATGTCCGTCCGATCGGTACTTGTCTAATCAAATGTCTGAATGAAAATTCGGTGATTAAATCTTTGGCAGTGAATAGTGACGGCTATCCAATTTTTCCCGGTTTAGAGCAGCAATTTAAAGTGAAATTGGGTGCGTCTTTACCTACTGGTAAATATGCCGCAGAACTGGAATTTAAACTATCCAATACGAGCGAACATTCGATCCGTAAAAGCTTTGAATTTGAAATTTCTAAAAAGCTTTGAGTTCGTAAAATCAATTAATCTAAATCAATGTCTTTTGAACTAAAAACTTTTTTGCCAATGTGCATTATTGGTTTACTGCCGATTTTCAGCATTGAAGCTAATGAATTGTTGCTTGTTGATTATTCAACGGAAGGTTCTTTAGCGGTTTCAGGTAGTTTTTTGGGTCCTTTTGGTGCCTCAAGGATTGTGTTTGAAGAAGATCTGACGCAAGTATTCGACTTCGTCAATGACCCGGAAGATGCAACGAATAGTGTTGGAAAATTTGATAATTATCACGTTCCAGATCAGTTAAACAGTGACGGAATTACTACAGAATCATGGGGAGTGATCCATAATAAAACATTCAGTGAAACACAGAACGTAAGTAGTTATCAAGGTCTTGAGTTCTCCTTCTACAGTGAAAAGGATGATTCGGAACGAACTGTCTCGATTCAGCTTAGATTCAATTCAGATTCCGGAACAAGTGCATGGAATATTAAAATACCACCACCACTTTCTAATGGTTTTGAAGACTGGGTGACCTTTACCGTTCCTTTGTCAGAGGCTGCGTTTAACCGCGAAGAAGGCTCAGGTACGTTCAACTTAAATCAGTTAGAGGGTATTGGCGTTCTTGTTTTAAACAATTCCGCCAGTAATAATACAGCGGAGGAACCCGTTTACGTCGATGATGTTAAGTTGGTTTCATCGACATTACCGAGCTTGTTGATCGTTTCGCCTGCTGCCGAACAAAATGGTGCAGTCAACGTAAAATTCAACGACGGAAATGAACTCTTTACGGGTAATGGAGCTGGCACGTATAAATCCCGTTATGTGTCGGATACAGTAACTCTAAGCTATCTGGCTCCATATGGGCCTTGGAGTATCCGTATTTACACGACACGTGATGATGGTCTTGAAGGACTCATTGATGAGACTGTAACCAATGCTTCTGATTTTAGTTTTACTGAGCTTTTGGCTATTAAAAAAATTCCACTTAAATTCACGACAGCTCCCACTTCTGGTGTTAATGCATTTGATATCGGCGATGATGTTGATTGGAGTGGTGGTGATGATGCTAAATTCTCTTTTGTAATTAAAGAAGGTGGTGAAGATCCAGATAATGATCCCTTTTACTTTACACTCGCTTCACCAGCAAATGAGAATTCCCCTGCCGATACTAATCTTGAATTTAGATTTGGAGTTGATGTCCTTGGTGCGGCAGCAAATGTTGATTATTCAGCAGAGGTGACCATTGAACTTTATATTGAATAAAAGTTTGATTAACAACCACATGTTGACTTGCTAATTTAAGGAAATAAATTAACTGTTGATGGAATTCTATGGAAGCAAATCACATTCGCAAATCTGGATTCAGCCTGATCGAACTGCTTGTTGTTATCTCCGTAATTGCAATACTTTCAGCTATCCTGATGCCCGTTGTTAATTCTGTTAGAAACTCTGCCAGAACGACAAAGTCGCTTTCAAATCTGCGTCAATTTGCTTCTTCAATGAAAATGTACTCTTCGGACAATAACGGATTGTACCCATTTGGATATCACGATCCTGATCCTGGTCACGAAATTTATTGGTATTTGGAGATTACCCCCTATCTTGATCAAAAGACAATTTCGGGCAGCGAATTAAACAATGTATTAGTATCTCCTTTCGTAGACGAAGACCTAAAAGAAGGTTATTATGTGGATGGTGATGTGCGAACTTCTCCCAGTTCGTATTCAGTACATGGTGTAATATGTCCTTCTATTCCGACCAATTTCACTGAAGATCCACGATTCCCTATATGGAACATAGAAGAAAATCACTCTGAAATTATTTTGGTGGCTGAAGGTACAGTAAATACTTGGGGATATGCGATGGCCACCTTCACCAAGCCGGCAGCTTGGCAAAATATGGTTGATCTTTCTGAGGCCGTATTAAACACAGCAGTTAATGTATATATCGAAGGTATTCCAGGTGCTCTTAGTTATCGCGCAAACGATCATGCGTTAGTTGCTTTTTTGGACGGTCATATAGAAGCGATGAAAAAAGGAACCGTTAAGTATAAAAACATCGTTATTAGTCCCTGAATTGAAAAAAGAGTTTACACCCAAAGAAGTCCTGTTGTTCATAACTTAATGACAACAGGACTTCTTTTTTCCGGGCAGGGTGCTCAGCATGTTGGAATAGGGCGATCGCTCTGTGAAAACTCCGAAACGGCAAGGGCGCTGTACGATGAAGCAAACGATATTCTCGGCTGGGACCTGAAGACAGTTTGCTTTGACGGCCCGGATGAGGCGCTCA